>JAZNYV010000133.1:0-82027 GCA_045594585.1 Faecousia sp.
GCTTGCGGCTACGGTGCCGCCGCTCCCGAAGTGGACGGAACCATCAAGATCAACCACGCTCTGAATCTTGCCAGCGATATCTCCATTAACTATGCGGTCTTGACCTCCACCCTGGCGGCCTATGACAGCTACTATTTGGAATGCACCATCCCCGTATATGAGGGCAATGTGCAGACCGGCACCAAGACCGTCACCGTTGAGCCTGTACTGAGCGGCAACTTCTACTACTTCACTCTTACCGGCATTACCGCTGTACAGATGGGCGACACCATCGAATCCGTCCTCCATATGACCAAGGACGGCAAGGAATACGTTTCCAACACGGATATCTACAGTGTTGCTACCTATGCCTACTCTCAGATGGGCAAGGCAAATGTTGCAGATACCCTCAAGACCCTGTGTGCCGACCTCCTCCGCTACGGCACTGCCGCTCAGACCTTCAAGGGCTATCGCACCGATGCTTTGGCTGACAAGGATATGACTACGGAACAGCAGGGCTATCTCAGCAGCCTGGAGACCTTGACCTTCGGTAACAACAATCAGGTCCTTAACGATCTGGCCAACCCCGCTGTTACCTGGGCAGGCAAGGTCCTGAACCTGGAATCCAAGGTGGTTCTCAAGTTTGTCTTCAATCCCTCCGCTTACGAAGGCAGCATTGAGGATCTGACCCTGCGGATCTCCTACGTGAACTACGCAGGCGAGACTGTGACCACCGAGATCGGCGGTGCAGAGCTGTACAATGCCTCCATGGGGGTCTATGCATTCGACTTTGACGGCCTCCTGGCAGCAGAGCTCCGCAGTGTAGTCACTGTGGCTGTCTATGCCGACGGTACCCAGGTCTCTCCCTCCCTGTGCTACAGTGCCGATACCTACGGCAACGGCAAGACCGGCACCCTCTTAGACCTGTGTAAGGCCCTCTTTGCCTACTCCGATTCCGCAAAGATCTACTTCAAGTAATCGCTCATAACCCCAAGGGGCTGTCTCACACCTGTGAGACAGCCCCTGTTGCATTTCTTTGGGTTTCATTATTGTTCCCAAATACCGTATTTGATTTGGAGGCGTTTCAGCTTGCTGAGGAGGGGCTTGCCTAACAGAAGGAGGGTCACTGCCGTGGAAATGCCGTGAGCCACATTCACAGGAAAGCCCGAGGCGAAGCAGACAAAGGCAAAGCTCCAAGAAAGCTCACTGCTCATAGTGAATAGGCTGCAAAGATCCAGAATCGGCCCTACCACCAGGAGAACTGCCGTGAAGCCGAAGGCCCCAAGGACCCAGTAGAAGGCTCTGCGGTCTCCCCACCTTCCCCAGGCACTGTGAAAGACCAAGCCTGCAAGGAAGCCGCCTACACCGTAGGACATCATCTGCCAGGGAGTAAAGGGCCCCTGACCGAAGAAGAAATTGCTGGCAAAGGCGGAAATGGCCCCTGTTAGGAAGCCTACCTCCCCACCGTAGGCAATGCCTGCGATCATAACAATGGCCACGATAGGCTTAAAGTGGGGGAGGAAGGCAAAGGCCCCGCGGGACACCGCCGCCAAGGCAGCCAGGACCCCAAGGGTCACCAGCTCCCGTGCCTGCGGCTTCCGCGACTCAAAGGAGAAGAAAAAGGGCACCATGGCCTCCACCACCATAAGGGTAGCAGTGAGATAGTACCACTTCCCCCTTAGACGACTTCCGAGGAGCAACGTGGCAGGGATCAAAACACACAGACACAGAAGGGTGCATAGAACAGACTTACTACGCTTGCTCATAGCCTTGCCCCCTTATTTCTCTCATACAGCTCCAGCACATCTCCCACAGTTACCGCATTGGTAAACAGACAACGGCTCATGCGGTTAGCTGCAGTGGTGTAGAAGCTGTTGGAGCCGAAGAACTGTCTCGGCTCTGCCGTGGTCAGGATCTGCCCGTCAAAGAACATCCCCACAAGCTCTGCATACTCTCCGCAGAATTCCACATCGTGGGACACCATAAGGACGGTCATGCCCCTGTCCCGTAGCTCCTTGAGGATCTCTGCAAGAGTTCTCTTAAAGCCTCCGTCCAACCCCTTGGTAGGCTCATCCAACAGGAGGAGACGAGGCTCTGTCAGCAGGACCTTGGCAAGGGCTACCCGTTGCTGTTCCCCCCCGGACAGATCGTAGGGATGATGCTCCAGGAGGGCTTCGATACGGCAGAGACTTGCCATGGCCTCCCGCTTTTCCGTGGAGGTCGCCATTTCCTCCAGCTCCTGCCTCACCGTTCTCTTGGCAAAGAGGCTCTTAGGGTCCTGTGGCAGTAGGGTGACAGTGCCACGGAACAGCTCCTTGGAGCTGTATTTTTTCAGAGGCTTGCCGAAGAGCTCCACCTTCCCCTTATAGGCTCTGCAAATGCCGCAGAGTGCCTTTAAGAAGGTGGATTTCCCCGTGCCGTTCCCCCCTACAAGGGCAAAGAGGCTCCCCTGTGGGATCTCAGCCTCCACACCTTGGAGCACATCCGGGCTGTCCTTTTCGTAGCGGAACCACAGATCCTTCACCCTTATTGCAGGCTCCTTGGACAGGTCCCGTCCTCGGTGCTCCGGCTCACGGAATTGAAGCTCCCTGTCTCGGAGGGCTTGGGTCAGCCAGGTCCTCCCCTCCCGTACAGTGAGGGGGCAGGTCCCTTCTCCACCGCTTCCGAAAAAAATACGGGCAGGGGTAGGAAGGGCGGAGAACAGCTCATGACCCTGTGCATATAGGGTCTGTGCTACCTGTCGGGGGGATCCATTGGCTATGATCCTGCCCTGCTCCATAACGATCACACGGTCAGCGTAGGGATAGACCTCCTCTAAGCGGTGCTCCGTCATAAGAACGGTGGTGCCTAAGTCTCGGTTGATCTTCTTTACGGTGTTGAGAAAGTCCGACGCGGCAATGGGATCTAACTGGCTGGTTGGCTCGTCCAGGATCAGGATCTCCGGCTGCATGGCCATAACGGAGGCCAGATTCAGGAGCTGCTTCTGTCCCCCGGACAGCTCCGAGGTCTCTCTGTGGAACCAGCTTTGAATGCCGAAGTAGGATGCCATTTCTCCTACTCGGAGCCTCATGGTCTTCTGCTCCGTTCCCAGGCTCTCCAAGCCGAAGGCCAGCTCGTGCCACACCTTATCCGTAACGATCTGATCGTCGGGATTCTGCATCACGAAGCCGATCATGGAGGCCTGCTCCCCGGCGGTTAAGGCAGACAGCTCCCGTCCGTCAACGGAGATAGAACCGGAACGGACACCGTGAGGGGTCAGAACGGTTTTCAAATGTCTCAGGAGGGTGGTCTTGCCACTGCCGCTATGACCGCAGAGGACTGCAAATTCTCCCTGCTCCACAGACAGATCAATATGCTCTAAGCCGGTCTTTTCCGAACCGGGGTAAGAAAAGTTCAGATCTTGGATCGCAATCTGTGCCACAGGATCGCCTCCTTGATGTGTAATAGAATGGGAAGGAACAGGAACAGGCAGTAGGCTCCAAAGCCCCAGCCTAAGGGTGCCATTTGAATGGTTCTGCTGAAATCTGCCCAAAAGCTGCCCAGAGTCAGAGCTGTGATCCCAAGGGCAAGGAGGAACAGGAGCATGACCCATTCCCCGGGCTTCATAGACCGTTTTGCGAAGGAGGTCCGCTTGCCGCAGCCGTAGCCACGGGCCTTCATAGAGTCCCCTTTGGTAATGCTCCCCTCCAGGGCCCTGTCCGTCAGAGCGGAGAGGGCAGTCATGCCGTGGCGGAGCTTTTCTCCCGGGGTGTTCTGTTCCGTCATGCCCATGCCGATGCCGCTTCGGGCGTTGAGGATCTGCTTTAAGCGGCGGCTCAGATCCCCCATCATCCCCAGGACCATGACCAGGAGGAGAGACAGGGCAGGGATCAGATTTCCGAAGAGAGTGGTAAACTTGTCCCCTGTCAGAACCGTGTTATAGCACCCGAACCACAGGAAGGTCAGTGCAAAGATCCCGGCAGTCACTGCTCCATAGCACAGAGCCTCCAGGGTAAAGGCTCTGCCCCATAGGCGAAACAGCACGTGCTCCCCACGGGTGTTGAGTAAGGGATTTAGCACCGTTACCAATATCAGCAGAGGCAGCAGCCCCGGGAGCAGCCTCCACAAGGCCCTGCCCTTCAGCAGCCCATAATACACCGCCGCCAACACACAGGCTGCCCCTACATATACAGGGTGCCGTATCACCGTCCCCATAAGGATCGCCCCCACAAAATACAGAAAGCTCACCAAAGGATGATATTGAGAAAAAGGATCCCGTTTGACCATACAAGTTCCCCCCGTAAATTCCGATTTATACTTATTTCTAATAAAACGGATTAACCGTTTTATTATGCCGCTGGTAAGCGGCATGGCGTGTAATACTGTTCTTGCCGCCATAGGCGGTGCAGGATATTCATCCTGCAATAAAATGGTTTTCAAACCATTTTATCAAGAAACAGTATTATCGCTCTCTTCGGTCGCAACAAATTGGAATTTGATGATATACCGAATATAGAAAAAAGCCCCCAAATTGGGGGCTTTGGTGGTTGCACACAGATAGCCTGTAGGCATAGCTGCTCAACGAAAAGCAAACGACGGACCGTCCCCAAGAGTGTCCCCGTTCCGATCACAGCTCGTCTTCCGACTCCGGACCCCGGATCTGCGGCCTTCTCGGATCCCTCCAATGGCTCACAGGGGTGCTTTCACTGTCCGTCTACGGCGGCTTGGTACCGTTGGGATATGCCCATTCCGAAACACTGTGATCTGTGCTGTATTCTACCACACTTTCAGGGAAAGTGCAATGGTTTTTCTTGGCGTTATCCCAATTCTGCAATGACAGAAGGGAAAAGTTCGATGACCTTCTCGATCTCCTCCTCTGTGGTCTCATGGCAGAGGGAGATGCGGATGGAGCCGTCGATGAGGGTGGGATCCACTCCCATGGCCTCCAGGACGTGGCTGCGGTGGCCCTTACTGCAGGCAGAGCCGGCGGAGACGCAGATGCCGTGATCCTGGAGCTTGTTCAGAATGCCCTGAGAGCGGAGGCCGGGGACGGCAATATTAACAATATGGGGGGCCTCCTGTGCTCCGAGGAGATGCACTCCCTCCGTTTGAGAAAGGGCCTCCTGCAGTCGGGTCTTCAGCTTATTCTCATGGTTGATGTGCTCCATACGGTGAGGCAGATCCTCCCGGCAGGCGGCAGCGAAGCCTGCGATCTGAGGCAGGCCCTCGGTGCCGCTCCGCAGGCCTGTTTCCTGCCCTCCGCCCAAGAGGAGGGGCGGCAGCTTGAGTCCGGGGCGGAGGTACAAAGCACCCACACCCTTGGGGCCGTGGATCTTGTGGGCGGAAACGGAGATCATATCCGCACCTAAGGTCTGTGCCCGGAAGGGGACCTTGAAGAAGCCCTGGACAGCATCTGTGTGGAACAGTGCGTTGGGACAGACTCTGTGGGTCAGCTTGGCCATACGCTCAATGGGCATGACAGCGCCTGATTCGTTGTTGACCATCATGACGCTGACTAAAATCGTATCCTTTCGGAGGGCCTTTTGCAGGTCCTCTACAGTGATCCGTCCCAGGCTGTCCGGCTGTAGGTAGGTCACCTCGAAGCCCTGTGCCTCCAGCTTCCTCATAGGATTTAAGACAGCGGAATGCTCCACAGCGGTGGTAACAATGTGATTGCCTCTCTTGCCCAGCCGCTCTGCGGCACCGAAGATGGCCCAGTTATCCGCCTCCGTGCCTCCGGCTGTGAAGAAAACACGGTCTGTCTCTGCGCCCAAAGCCTGTGCCACATCTGTACGGCACCTCCGCAGAAGCCGTGCGGCCTCCACACCGAAGTGGTACAAGGCACTGGGGTTAGCCCAACCTACAGTCAAGGCCTCCGTCATAGCCTCCACACAAGCCCCACAGGGCTTGGTCGTAGCGGCATTATCTAAATAGATCATAGTATTCCTCGTTCTTGTTCTTTTCTGCAAACTGCACAATGGGGCTGTCCCGGATCCGGTCCGGGACAGCCCCACCAACGAATCATTACTTCTTCTTTGTCAGGGCCTCGCGGATCTTGTCACAGAGGACCTCAGCGGTGATGCCGTAGTGCTCTAAGACGGCGGCGGCGGTGCCGCTTCTGCCGAATTCGTCATTGACGCCGTGACGGACCATGGGAGTGGGGCAGTTCTCGGACAGGAACTCTGCCACTGCACCGCCCAGACCGCCGATGATGTTGTGCTCCTCGCTGGTAACGATACAGCCTGTCTCCAGAGCGGCCTTCTTTACAGCTTCCCCATCCAGGGGCTTAATGGTGTGCATATCGATCACACGGACAGAAACGCCCTCTGCCTCCATCATGGCTCTTGCCTTAAGGGCAAGCTGTACGCACATACCGGTAGCAATGACGGTTACATCCTTACCGTCAGCCAGGGTAGCGGCCTTGTCCAGCTCGAACTTGTAGCCCCCGATCTCGTCAGTGACAGTCTCCACAGCGGCACGGCCTAAACGGAGATAAGCAGGGCCTTCGTAGTTCAGGAGGGCCTCAACAGCCAGCTTCATCTCGTGGCCGTCACAGGGGCAGATCACCTTCATATTGGGGATGGCACGCATAAGGGCGAAATCCTCGTTGCCCTGGTGGGTCGCACCGTCCTCGCCAACGGACAGACCGCCGTGAGAGCCAACGACCTTAACGTTCAGCTGAGGATATGCGATGGAATTACGAACCTGCTCCCAAGCTCTGCCGGAAGCGAAAATCGCAAAGGTATTGGTAAAGGGCTTATAGCCGCAGGCAGCCATACCGGCGGCAACACCGGTCATATTGCACTCGGCAATACCCATATCGAAGAATCTCTCGGGGTACTTGGCTGCAAAGCCCTTGGTCATGGTGGCATTTGCAAGGTCGGCGTCAAAGACGACCAGCTCGGGGTACTTCTCAGCCAGCTCTACCAGAGCCTCGCCGTAAGCGGCACGGGTTGCGATCTTTCCTGCCATATTACTTTCCCTCCAATTCTGCCAAATAGGCTTCTACTTCGGCCTTAGCCTGTTCGTACTGCTCGTCGTTGGGAGCCTTGCCGTGCCAGCCGTAGTTGTTCTCCATGAAGGAGACACCCTTGCCCTTGACGGTCTTGAGGATCAGCATGGTGGGCTTGCCCTTGACAGTCTTGGCCTCCTGGAAGGCATTGATCAGAGCATCATAGTCATGGCCGTCTACCACAATAACGTGCCAATTAAAAGCACGGAACTTCTCATCCAGGGGCTCGGAGGGCATAACGTCCTTGGTAGCACCGTCGATCTGCAGACCGTTGACGTCAACCATACCGCAGAGATTGTCCAGGCCGTACTTGGCAGCAGACATAGCGGCCTCCCAGATCTGACCCTCGGCGATCTCGCCGTCACCCATGGCGGCGTAAACACGGTAGTCCTTCTTGCCTACCTTGCCTGCCAGTGCCATGCCCACAGCAGCAGACAGACCTTGACCCAGGGAGCCGGTGGACATATCTACACCCTTAACGTGGCGCATCTCTGCATGGCCGGAGTAGTGGCCCTTAATGGAACGGAAGAGCTTAATGTCCTCACGGGGGAAGTAGCCCCGAAGAGCTAAAACTGGGTACAGTGCAGGGGTGGTGTGACCCTTGGACAGGACGAAGCGGTCACGGTCGGGGTCCTGAGGATTCTGAGGATCCACATTCATTACATTGAAATACAGGGTAGTCAGTGCATCAATAATAGACAGACTTCCGCCAATGTGTCCGGAGGCTGCGGTGTGAACTGCATCCAGGCCCAGGAGTCTTGCCTTAGCCGCCATAATGGCAAGCTGCTTACCGTTTAATTTTTCCATATCTTAGCTTCCTTTCGTAGTATAAGATCAGAATGCCAGCTTCTCGCGGAGGTAGCTCTTCAGCTCTGCAATGGGAATACGGACCTGCTCCATGGTATCACGCTCACGGACGGTAACGCAGTTGTCGGCAGGGGTGTTCTCGTCCCCAACGGTAGCGAAGTCCACGGTGATGCAGAAGGGAGTGCCGATCTCGTCCTCACGACGGTAACGCTTGCCGATAGAGCCCGCATCGTCAAAGTCCACCATAAATTCCTTCTGCAGGTCACGGTAGATCTCTTCGGCGGCAGGGCTCAGCTTCTTGGACAGAGGCAGAACAGCAGCCTTGAAGGGAGCCAGAGCAGGATGGAAGCGGAGAACGGTACGAACATCGTCGTTGCCCTTCTTATCCTGTCCCACCACCTCTTCGTCGTATGCGTCAACCAAGAAGGCCAGGAAGGAGCGCTCCACGCCCAGGGAGGGCTCGATAACGTAGGGGATATAGTGCTCGTTCTTCTCCTGGTCGTAGTAGGTCAGGTCCTTGTTGGAGGTGTTCTGATGCTGGGACAGATCGTAGTCCGTGCGGTCGGCAACGCCCCACAGCTCGCCCCAGCCGAAGGGGAAGAGGAACTCGAAGTCGGTAGTAGCCTTGGAATAGAAGCACAGCTCATCGGGGTCGTGGTCACGCAGACGCAGATTCTCTTCCTTGATGCCCAGGCTCAGGAGCCACTGCTGACAGAAGCCACGCCAGTAGGCGAACCACTCTAAGTCGGTGCCGGGCCGGCAGAAGAACTCCAGCTCCATCTGCTCGAACTCACGGACACGGAAGATGAAGTTGCCCGGGGTGATCTCGTTACGGAAGGACTTGCCGATCTGACCGATACCGAAGGGCAGCTTCCGACGGGTGGTACGCTGGACATTGGTGAAGTTGACGAAGATGCCCTGTGCTGTCTCGGGACGGAGATAGACCGTATTCTTGGCATCCTCCGTAACACCCTGGAAGGTCTTGAACATCAGGTTGAACTGACGGATATCAGTGAAATTCCGCTTGCCGCAGGTAGGGCAGGGGATCTCGTGCTCGTCGATAAAGGACTTGAGCTCCTCGTTGGTGAAGGCATCAATGGGCTTGGGGAGGGTGGTGCCGGTCTCGGTGCAGTAGTTCTCGATGAGCTGGTCTGCACGGAAACGCTCCTTGCACTCACGGCAGTCCATGAGGGGGTCGGAGAAGCCGCCCAAATGACCGGAAGCGACCCAGGTCTGGGGGTTCATCAGAATGGCAGAATCCAAGCCTACGTTGTAGGGATTCTCCTGGACGAATTTCTTCCACCAGGCACGCTTAATGTTGTTCTTCAGCTCAACGCCAAGGGGGCCGTAATCCCAGGTGTTGGCCAGGCCGCCGTAGATCTCGGAGCCTGCAAAAACAAAGCCTCTGCCCTTACAGAGAGCAACGATCTTTTCCATGGTCTTTTCGGTGTTTTTTAACATAGGAACCTCCTGAAAGTTCTATTTTTACAAATACAATTATAGACCCAAAGACCTTATATGTCAATCCTTTTTTCCTTTTGCCCCGAATCTTCAAATTCCAACATCGCTCCCTTGAAGCGATAATACTGTTTCTTGATAAAACGATGGATCCGTTGTATTAGAAAAAGTATAAATTGGAATTTGAAGAAGAAAAGGGGGGTTTGTGTCACATAGTGACACAGACCCTGTTAGGTGGTGATAAGATGGGCTTACTTGGTGCCGAAGATGCGGTCGCCGGCATCGCCCAGGCCGGGGATAATATACTTGTGGTCGTTGAGCTTCTCGTCTACGGCGGTGACGAAGATGTCCACATCGGGATGTGCCTCGGTCACAGCCCGGATGCCCTCGGGTGCAGCCAGGATATCCATGAGGACGATGGACTTGCAGCCGTACTTCTTCTTGAGGATGTCAATGGCAGCAACGGCGCTGCCGCCGGTAGCCAACATAGGATCTACTACGAAGACCTGTCTCTCGGAGATGTCGGGGGGCATCTTACAGTAGTACTCTACGGGAAGATGGGTCTCGGGGTCGCGGAACAGTCCCATATGTCCGATCTTTGCAGAAGGGATCAGGGAGATCATGCTGTCTACCATGCCCAGACCTGCACGGAGGATGGGGACGATGGCCAGCTTCTTACCTGCCAGGACCTTTACCTTTGCCACAGCGACGGGGGTCTCGATCTCCACCTCTTCGGTGGGGAGATTGCGAGTTGCCTCGTAGCACATCAGAGCGGCGATCTCTCCGACGATCTCACGGAACTCCTTAACGCCGGTGTTCTTGTCACGGAGGATGGACAGCTTATGATGCAACAGCGGATGATCCAAAATCTGTACTTTTCCCATATGTTTGCTCCTTTTCTTCTTTGGATGGAGAGGGAGGCTCCTTGGGAGCGTTCCTCTACGGATCTATTATAGCACATACGGGACTACAATCCAACAGTTTTTTTCTTTTTTTCAAAAAAACTTCATAAAATAAAAGGGCATTTCCTAACGCTCTGCGAATATGCCCAGGTCGTCCAGGAGATCCTCCAGGGTGTCTTGGTCTGCGGTAGAGGTAAGGGTCAGGAGCTTCTTGGCGGGATCCAGGGAGACGGATCGGATGACGGGTCTGCATTGCAGGTCCCGGACTGCCTGCTCACAGCAGGTGGGACAGTGGCTGTGGGATACACAGCTCCCACAGCTGTGGAAGGTCACCGTAAATCGGTAAGTCATATGCTGTATCTGTCCTTTGTTATACGGTCCCCGTATTGGTAGCCTTGAGCTGGAGTTGCAGCTTATCTGCAATGAGGGCAATGAATTCGGAGTTGGTGGGCTTGCCCTTGGTGTTGCTGACGGTGTATCCGAAGAAACGCTGGAGGGTATCCAGGTCGCCTCGATCCCATGCCACCTCAATGGCGTGGCGAATGGCACGCTCTACACGGCTGGGGGTGGTGTGAAAGGTCTTGGCTACCTGGGGATACAGGATCTTGGTAATGGCGTTGATCACATCCATATCCTTGACAGCGATCATAATGGCCTCGCGGAGATATTGGTAGCCCTTAATATGTGCAGGGACCCCGATCTCGTGGATCATGGAGGTGACCATGGCCTCGATATTGGTCTCTAAACGGCTGTAGTGCTTCTGATGCTTCAGAGCCTCCCGCATTTCCTCCAGCCGCTCCAAGACGGCATCGGGGGAGCAGGGCTTGAGCAGGATGTATTGGACACCCTGGGATAGGAGCAAGTTCGAAATGAATTCTGTCATAAAGTCTGCCATGACCAGGAGCATGGGCTTCCGCTCCAGGGAGTTGGCCGCCTTGAGAACGGCTATGCCATCAGCCTGGGGCAGCATGGTATCTACGATCAGGATCTCCGGCTTGGTGGTCTTAAGCAGCTCGATGGCCCGCAGACCGTCATTGGCGGCACCGATGACGGAATAGCGGCTTGTGGTCTGCAAAAGAGCCTGAAGCTTATCACTGAAGTCTTCACTGCTGTTGGCAAGCAGTACACGATAAGATTTTTCCATTGTTGATGATTCCTCCTCCAAAACTCGGTATTGATGAGCGGTGGTTCTACTGTAACATACCATTCGAGGAAATGCAAGTCGTTTTCGGACAAAATGCCGAAATACTGTTCGACAAAAAGATACAAAACAGGGCTTTTCGACAGGAAATATAACATTCCGACGAAAAAACGATAACAAAAATTACGCAAAAATGACCACTTATAAGTCATTTTGACATTCTTTGTTTCGATTTATTCAGACATTGTTCACCCTTTTGCGACCGGAATCAACTCTGTTCCCTTTCCTATGCACGGCATATATCATCTGCCTTGCGGGCATTATGCCTGCAGGGTATATCATCCGTTACCGAAGGGAACGGATATTATTGTCCCCCTCTGAGCCAACGGCTCGGAGGGGTCAAGAGCCCCAGAAAGCCTACGGGGCATAGCAGGGCCCCGGGGAGGGTCATGTAGCGGATCCAAGGATCCGTAGGCTCCATTCCCAACAGCATCAGCAGGAGGGCACCCAGCAGCAGGGCAGTGCCCACGATCCACAGCAATTCTGCCGCAAGACGGAACAGCCCTATCCCGGGAGAGGGAGTGCAGTCTGTGGCCTTCCCGGCTCGGGAACGGGCTGTCAGAGCGATGACTGCCAGGCACACGGCCTGGAGGAACAGGGCAGTATACAGGGCATACTTCCCTACGAGAGAGTGGAGACCGAAGCCAATGAGGAAGCATATGATCCCTACGGTGACCATGCCGCCCAGGGCAAGACAGACAGAGAGTCTGAGGAAGGTGTTACGGAGCTTCAAATCAGATCCCTCCCGAATCAAGGATGGCAATGGGGACAGGGGGTATAGCCCAGGGAGAGGGCTAACTGCCTGTTGTATGCACGGTAGCCGTTACGGGTGAACTTTTCACAGCTATAGGTGTGGAAAACGCCGGGATCCTCGTCCTGGAGGAATACGATATGGGTATCCAGGAACTCTGCCTTATCCACCAATTGCTCCATCTGCAGCTCCAGCTCTGCCAGATCCTCCTTGGCACGGTCCAAGTCACGGAGGAGCCCGTCTCTCTCTGCCTGAAGAGTCTTCAGCTCCTGCCGCACAGCTAAATAGGAGTCGGAGCCTAAGGCGGACAGCTCCTGCTCTAAGGATTCGACATCGGCCTCTGCCTGCCGCAGCATATCCGTAAGGAGTACACACTGATCCTCTACAGATCGGAGTCTGTCGACCTCCCGGACTAACTGCTCCTTCTGATCATAGATGTAGACACCCTGGATCAGGAACAAGCCGGCTACCAGCAGGAGCAGGGCGGATAGGAGGATCCAGCCTCCTGCCTTCCGTTGCTTTTTATCCGGGCGTTTGCCCTCCGGCTTCTTGATGCTCTGAGAGGGTTTCCGCTTAGGCAGGACGATCTTCTTGTTCAGGTAGGCAGAGGAGTGCAACGGAACGGAGGTCACCTTGCTGCAATCGGGGCAGAACACAGCGGTGTCCTTTAATTCTGTTCCACAGCGCAGACATTTCATATCTCATACCTCCGATTCTACAAGTATTTGTGATTAGCATACCCTATTTTACAACAAATTTCGCCCTCTGTAAAGACTCCTTTTCAAATCCTTGCAAAAGAGGCGGATTTGTGGTATACTGTGGATAGCTCCCCGGAAAGGAGGCGGTATTTTGAAGGCGACAAGTAAAGAGCAGATCCAGGCATCTTTCCGCCGCCTGATTTTCGCAAAGTCTTTGGACAAGATCACAGTCCGGGATATCGTAGAGGATTGCGGTCTGACTCGGAATACATTCTATTATCATTATGAGGATATTTATGACCTCTTTGACGATTATTTGGATATGCAGACCCGGGCGGCATGGATGGCCATGGCACCCAACAGCCCCTGGGATGAGATGCTCCTGACTCTGATCTGCAGCATCTTCGACAGCCCTCAGACAGGCAGACATATTATGCACTCCAAGAAGAGTGATACCATGCGATTGTATCTCAACCGCCTCCTTGAGGCCATGATCGAGAGGTATATAGACAGGAATATGATGGGCTTACAGGTGGGAGTCGAGGATAGACGGATGATCTGCGACGGTGTGACCCATGGCATTTACGGTCTGCTGGAGCAGTGGCTCACAGGACCGGATGCACCTGCCATGCACAGCAACCTGCGACGTGTGCTCAGGAGCTTTGAGGGTGGGATCCGCAGTGCACTGGAGTATTGTGCCACCCATCCCAGGAATAAGGAGGACCTGCTATGAAAGGAAACAATGCGGTGATCCGCAGTGCTAAAATTATCAATATCGTCTCTGCCTCCCTGATGCTGGTGGCAGGGATCCTGCTTATGACCCTTAACAGCATGGAGGAGATCCTTGCCCAGCGGATCCTGCTGGGGATCCTCTTCGGCCTAACGGGGGGAGCCAAGATCTTCGGCTTCTTCTCCAATGACCTGTACCGTCTGGCCTTCCAGTACGATTTTGCCGTGGGTATCTTCTGTGAGCTGCTGATGCTGCTGCTGGTCCTGTCTCCGGCACAGAATTATGACGTCCTGCACCTGCTCATTGTGGTATATGTCCTCTTTGACGCCCTGTTAAAGGTGCAGATGTCCATGGACGCACGGCGCTTCGGTATGGGGTCCTGGGGCTTGATCCTGGGGACGGCCCTGGGCTTGGGAGCCAGCGGTGCCTTTGCCGCCGTAGCCCTGCAGGCAGAGCTGGTACGGGCACTGTTCTTGGTAGGCTTTGCCCTTGCCTTGGACGGCGTGGAGAACTGCTGGATCACTGCATATACCGTGCGGATCCGGGCAAAAAAGAAGAATTTCTCGGATCGCTTCGGCATAGAGGACAAATGACATACAAATTTACACCGCAAGGGGAATGCACAGAGAGGCATTCCCCTTGCTGCGGTTTTCTCATTGTGTACTATTTTCTCAAGGAAAGTCGGAAAGTGAATATAATTAACAGGGAAAATGAGACGGAAATGTTTGGATTATTTGGTTTTAAAAATCCCACTTGTTAAAACAGAGAAAAACACCCTCCTCACCTTGTTTTTGTGGCAAAAACTTGATATTATATAATAACCAAAATGGGCTTATGCTCCAAATTTTTGGAAATCAAAGGAGGAAACAACATGAAACACCAGTTCAAGAGAATCGTAGCGCTGCTGTTGGCAGCAGTCATGATTCTCGGCGTTATGCCTTCCGCATTTGCAGCCCAGGTAGGGCCCTTCAAGGATGTGCAGGACAACGCCTGGTACGCTGAGTATGTCAAGAATGTGTTCGAAGCAGGCTTGATGACCGGCGTCAAAGAAGACCGCTTTAACCCCGAAGGCACCAGCACCCGCGCACAGGTCGTCACGGTCCTGTACCGTATGGAGGGACAGCCTCCTGTAGGCGGCCCCGCTCCCTTCACGGATCTAGTTGCCGATTGGTATGCCAACCCCGTTGCATGGGCACACAAGGAGGGCGTTGTCAACGGCCTGACCAAGACCAAGTTCGGCCCCAACAACAATGTTACCCGTGAGCAGCTTGTCGCCATGATCTGGCGCTACTACGGCGAGCCTGCAGGCACCGGCGATCTGGGAGCATTCTCCGATGCTGCCAAGGTTTCCGGTTATGCCAGGGAGGCTTTCGCATGGGCCATCGGCGCCGGTGTCATCAACGGCTCCAAGGGCAAGCTGAACCCCCAGGGCGAGGCTACCCGTGCCCAGTTTGCTAAGATCATTTGGGTTGCCAAGGAAGCTATGTACCACGACCACCAGTGGGGCGAGGGTGTTGTGACCAGAGAAGCCACCTGCGGCTCCACCGGTATTATGACCTATACCTGCTCCATCTGCCAGGAAAAGAAGACCGAGACCATCCCCGCTACCGGCGTTCACACCTGGAACGAGGGCGAGGTCACCAAGGAGCCCACCTGTGCAGATATGGGTGTTAAGACCTACACCTGTACTGTCTGCGGCGAGACCAAGACTGAGGACATCCCCGCCACCGGCGAGCACACCTATACAGACGGCGTCTGCACCGTCTGCGGCTGCCAGCAGGATGCTATCATTTACACCCGTACCGAGACTCTCAACGAAGGTGACGAGGTCATCATCGTTGCAGCAGCCAAGAACATGGCTCTGTCCGGCGAGTACAACGGCTTCTACAACATCGCTACTGCTGTTACCCCCAACGGTAACGAGATCGCTACCTTCGATAAGACCATCGTATGGACCGTAGGCAAGGAAGGCGACTACTACACCTTCTCTTACAACGGACAGAAGATCGGCATGGGCGATTCTTATTCCAGCATGCCTCTGGGTGAGAAGAACTACACCTGGCAGGTTCTCCCCGCCAAGACCGAGGGTGCATTCTACCTCTTCAACGTAGGCCGTCAGGTCTATGCTGAGTACTATGAGACCAACAGCAACTGGAGCGGTTACTACAACAACTCCAACGAAGAGCTCTTTGCTCTCCACTTCTATGTACACGGCAATGCCTGTGACCACGCATGGAACGAGGGCGAGGTTACTACCGAGGCCACCTGCGTTGAGACAGGCGTTAAGACCTATACCTGCTCTCTCTGCGGTGCAACCAAGACCGAGAGCATTCCTGCTACCGGCGAGCACACCTACGTAGACGGCATCTGCACCGGCTGCGGCAAGTCCGAAGAGCCCGTTCCCGGCGAAGTATTCGTTCTCACCGGTGAGATCAAGGACGGCGACCGGGTCGTTATCTACAATGCAGGCAACGGCAAGGCCATCTCCAACGTCATGTCCGGCTACTATGTGGCAGGCGTAGATGCAACCGCTGCAGACAACAAGATCGAGACCTCCGATGCTACCATCATCTGGACTGTTAAGGTCAACGAGGACGGCACCTACACCTTCACCAACGGCGAGACCGTTCTGGGTGCAGATACCTCTGCAAGTGCTGACGGCACCAAGACCTACACCAACCTCTATGTTGAGGCAGGCCACAAGGCAAAGTGGAATCTGGAGATCTGCAACGAGGCCAACAGCAGCTTCTTCATCACCAATGCTGAGATCACTGCCAAGTACGAGAAGGTTTACCTGGAGTGGTACGCAGGCAAGACCGCTTTCTCCGCATACGACACCAGTGCGTCCAGAGCTACCGAACAGGACTTCGGCTTCCAGTTCTTTGCAAAGGATGCTACTCCTCCCTGCAACCACGCATGGAACGAGGGTGAAGTCACTACCGAGCCCACCTGCGTCAATGTGGGCGTTAAGACCTACACCTGCACGCTTTGCGGTGCAACTAAGCTGGAATCTATCCCTGCTACCGGTGACCATACCTATGAGAACGGCATCTGCACCGGCTGCGGCAAGGAACAGGAAATGGACCAGCCTGAAGGCTATGTAGCTATTTACAATGTAGCACACAGCGTCGTTATGACCAACGAGGCCAGTGTTTACAACAACAAGGAGCAGTTCGGCTCCGCTGCCGCAACCTTGGCTGACGACAAGCTGACCACCGAGTCTGACAATGTAGCTCTGTTCAAGATGACTGCCGATGCCAATGGCATGGTTACCTTCGCCACCAAGGACGGCAAGTTCCTGGAGGCTGACGGCACTAATGTCCGCTTCGTAGATGCTGAGAATGACAACACCAAGTTCTTCCTGGACGAGGTCGAAGGCGGCTACTACATCCGTCTGGCTAACTACAAGTACAACGGCACCAAGGACCAGTACATTGAGTTCTTCACCAACGCAAAGGTATTCACCGTATACGGTATGGGTACCGACACCACCATGTATGTCTTCAACTTCTACCCCGTAGCAGAGGGTGAGGAGCCCACTCAGCCCACTGAGACCGAGCCCGCTCCCACTGAGACCGAGCCCCAGCCCACCGAGACCGAGCCCGCTCCCACCGAGACCGAGCCTGCTCCCACTGAGCCCGTAAATCCCGGCGAGGCTACCGTTGTTGCATTCTCCGATCTGCAGGACGGCGACAAGATCGCTATCGTTGTCACTGCTGACCCCCAGATGACCGGCAAGGACTACGTTCTGCTGAACAACTTCGGCGCTACCGCTGCTGCCAATGCAGCTGTTTTCGAGGGTACCTTCGACGAGACCATGTATTGGACCGTTAAGATCGTTGACGGTGCGATCTACCTGGTGAACGGCGACATCGGCCTGTCTGTTCTTGACAACAACAACGGCGTCCGTGCAAACGGTGAGGCTATGGCTATCACCATGGACGAGAGCGGTTACCTGAGCATGACCGACCCCAACGGCAATGTCCGTTACATCGGCGTATACGACAACAACGCCGGCGACGTTTCCAAGGTCGCAACCCCCAACTTCCGTTGCTACAAGAACACCACCGGCAACACCAAGAACCAGGTCACTACCATCTACAAGATCGGTTAAGACCAAAGGCTCTTAAACCCCAATAACTTCACCGCCCACTCCCTTAAAAGGAGTGGGCGGCCTTTTTTGAAAACCATATGCCATAAAATTCCGATTTATGGTGCTGTTCGATTCCCGTACCATGCAACATATCATCGTACAAGGCTGACGTAGGGCAAGCTGCCCTACGGGATAGTGCGTGATTTGGTGGTTTGTGCCTTTTCAAACAGCTCGACAAATCGGAATTTGATTCATTGCAGGCTGCGAAGGTGGAGGCGGGGGAGAAAAGGACCTCGGGCCACTGTGGGGTCCGAGGTCGAGGTGGTTATTTGGGTTTGTTCCAGGTTTTTACTACGGGATTGGCACGGAGATTGCGGAAGAAGGCTTGGAGCTCTGCCTTGCATTCCTCTTCCAGAACACCGGCGGTGACGGTGGGCTTGCTGTTGTAGGGGAAGTCGAAAAGGTTTACAAGGGAGCCGCAGGACCCGGCCTTCAGATCCGGGGCACCGTAAACCAAACGGGGGAGACGGGCGTTAATAATGGCTCCCGTACACATGGGACAGGGCTCTAAGGTCACGTACATAGCACACCGCCACAGCCGCCAGCCGCCCAGAGTGCGGCAGGCCTCGTCAATGGCTTCCAGTTCCGCATGACTCAGGGCGTTCTTTGCCTTTTCCCGACGATTTCGCCCTCTGCCAACGATGCGGTCTCCGTCAACGATGATACAGCCTACGGGGACCTCTCCTTCTGCTGCCGCTTCCTTCGCCAACAGCAATGCTTCCTGCATATATTCTTCATCTGTCATGGAAACATCCTCCTCTTTGATGCGGAATGTATATGGTATAAAGGGAACTCCTCCAAGGGAAACTAATCACGGAGGCGATACAAATGGAAAAACCGAAAAAACTTCCCGATCCCCCGGAGCGGAGCTATCACATCCATGATCCCAAGCTCCCCGTGATCCACGGCACAGCTCCCCACAACCTCGCCCAGGACCACATCAACCCCCGTCCTACAGAGCAAATTATCATCCAATAAGCATACCAAATTCCAATTTATGGAGCTGTTTGAAAAGGTACAAACCACCGAAACACGCACTATCCCGTAGGGCAAGCTGCCCTCAGCTTGCCGAGTCGCGTAAGCGACAGACAGTACAAATACGCAGCATGTATGCAGTGCGTAGTTGATAATTCCTACCGTTTTACCAACATTTTTCTATATTTCAATGCCAGCACGGCAAGCTGAGGGCAGCTTGCCCTACGACAGCCGTGTACGGTGATATGTTGCATGGTACGGGAATCGAACAGCTCGATAAATCGGAATTTGAAGAAACTATAGCCTTTCGTATAATTGGGTAAGGGTGCGGAGCTTGTGTGCCAGGTGGGGGGTGAGGGCATCCTTGTTCATACGCCAGCTCCAGTTTTGGGGGCTGAGGAGGCCGGGGGTGTTCATCCTTGCCTCACCACCCAGCTCCAGATAGTCCTGCATTTGTGCAATAAAGGTGTCGGAAACGGAGGCCATACCCAAACGGAGGATAGCCCAATGGAGTGCTGCCCTGTCTTTTAATCCTAAGTAGGTCATGGCATGGCGGAGACCTTCTTCTCCTACACAGCCTTGCCATTGGAAGAGGGTCTCGTTATCGTGGGTACCGCTGTAGCAGACGGAATTTCTGTCATAGGTGTGGGGCAGGTAATTCCCCGGCTCACGGGGATCAAAGGCGAACTCTAAGATCTTCATACCGGGGTAGCCGGAGAATTTACGAAGGGCCGGGATTTCCGGGGTCAAATAGCCCAGATCCTCTGCAATGAGCCGCAAATGGGGCAGGTGAGTCTGCAGGCTACGGAAGAAGGCCTCCCCCGGCCCCTTGACCCATTTGCCGCCTATGGCATTACGGTCTCCGTAGGGGACGGACCAGTAGCTCGATAAGCCGCGGAAATGGTCCAAGCGGATCACATCGAACCGTTTCCCCGCCTCCTGCAGCCGCAGCCGCCACCAAGCAAAGTCGTCCTGTGCCATCCGATCCCAACGGTACAGGGGATTCCCCCATAGCTGTCCCTCTGCGGAGAAGGCGTCGGGCGGACAGCCTGCTACGGCAGTGGGAAGGCCCCTCTCGTCCAGTTGGAACAGGCCGGGTGCCGCCCATACATCACAGGAATCATAGGGAACATAAATCGGCAGGTCCCCGATAAACCGGATCCCAAGGGAGTGGACATAGGCTCTCAGAGCAGTCCACTGCTTCGTAAAATGATATTGGAGGAAGATATAAAAGGCAATATCCTCCTTATATTCCTCTCTGCACAGGGCGAGGGCATCCGGCTCCCTCAGACGGAGGGCGGCAGGCCATTGATCCCATGATGCCATGTGACGGTGTTCCTTTATGGCCATGAACAGGGCGTAGTTCTCCACCCAAGGATGCTCCTGCATATAGGCTTTCGGGTCAAAGCTGCCTTTTCCACGGGAAAAGGCTTTCCGAAGCAGGGGATACCGTGTGGCATTCAGCTCCCCGTAGTCCACCCGTTCTCTGTTGGGGACGGTATTTAGTTCTTCACGGGTCAGCAGACCTTCTTCCATCAGAAGCTCCGGGTCGATAAAATAGGGATTCCCTGCAAAGGTAGAAACACTCTGATAGGGGCTGTCCCCGTAGCCCGTGGGGCCTATGGGCAGGAGCTGCCAGTATGTCTGTCCTGCGGCATGGAGGAAGTCTGCAAAAGCGTATGCCTCCCGCCCCAAGGTACCTATGCCGTAGGGAGAGGGGAGAGAGCTGATATGGAGCAGGATCCCTGCTGATCTCATATGATCACACCTTTCATCCATAGTATATCCTATTTCTTCATAGATTTCAACCTTGCTTTTTCCTGTGCAAAGGGGTATAATGGAGGAAAGAACAAAAGTGAGGGATCGCATATGCAGCTATGGAACCGAAAAGAATTGGTGGAGGTGCCGGAGGTCGGTATCGGAGCCATCCGTTTTGTATACGGCACGGTGGTTGGCAGACTCTTGGCAAAGGGGATCCTGTGCCGCAAATTCGTCTCCGATCTCTACGGCCTGTGGCAGAGGAGCCCTCTGTCTCGCTCTAAGGTAAAGAAGTTCATGGAGGAGTATCAAATCAGTGCAGAGGATTGCACGGAGCAGGACTTTCCCAATTTCAATGCTTTCTTTACCCGGCAGCGGAGGTCTGTAGAGGACCATACCGCTCCCCACGAGCTTCCTGCCATTGCGGATTCCAAGCTGTCAGCCCTGCCCATTGGCAGGAACAGCCGCTTTACCGTCAAGGGGGTGGACTATACCCTTGCAGAGCTCTTAGAGGATGAGACCCTTGCAAGAGGCTATGAGGGCGGTCTGTGCCTGATCTTCCGCCTGTCTCCCGAGGACTACCACCGTTACGCCTTCCCGGACAGAGGTACCGCAGAGGACACCCGCGAGATCAAGGGCGTTCTCCATACCGTCAATCCCATAGCAGGGTCTATGGGTGTTTACCGCCGCAACAGCCGCCACTATACGGTCCTCCACACGGAGCACTTCGGCGAAATGATCCAAATGGAGGTAGGAGCCATGCTGGTTGGGAAGATTCGGAACCACGGACACCGCTCCTTCCGCAAGCTGGAGGAGAAGGGCTATTTTGAATACGGCGGTTCCACAGTGATCCTCCTGTGCTCCAAGGATCGGGTCAAGCCGGATCGGGATATTCTGGACTACTCCGCTAAGGGAATCGAAACCAAGGTCCGTTTGGGTGAAAGGATCGGTGAAGCACAGTGAGCTATAAGTACTTTCAGAATCGGGACTGCGAATACTTCCCCTGTCATGCATGTGACGGAGAGGACTTTAACTGCCTGTTCTGCTACTGCCCCCTTTACGCCTTAGGGGACAGCTGTGGGGGCAACTTTACCTATTTGGAGAACGGGATCAAGGACTGCTCTGCCTGTCTCCTGCCCCATAGGGCCAAGAGCTATGATTATATCTGCTCTAAGTTCATGGAAATTGCGGAGCTTTGCCGAAAAAAAGAAAAATAGGACTTGCATTTTTTAAAAAAGGTGCTACAATAATACCACACAATGCTGCAGGGAGTAGGAGCAGTGCGTCAAGTACCGATGGGATGGGAGGTTGCCCATTGGGCGAAGGGGTCTTTCTATTTGGACTCCGCGATGCTGTTACCGCAACCGCCTGAGCAGGATGCCCCAATATTCTGGGCATAGCATTGTGAATATTTCAACCTCCTCCATTTAAGGAGGATTTTTTATGGAAAAAAAGAGAACGATCAGCAACACCGCAACCCTGACCGCCTGTGCCCTTCTGACGGCAATGGCCGTGGTTATGGCCCGATTCCTTGCCATTGTCCCTGCTCCGTCTGCCAGAATTTCCTTTGAAACCATTCCCATCTTCTTGGCAGGAATGCTCTTCGGCCCCGTAGCCGGAGCCTTGGTTGGGTTTACTTCCGATCTTATCGGCAGCTTGATGATGTTTGGCTTCAACCCCATTCTGTGCATTCCCCCTATTCTTTACGGCATCAGCGGCGGTCTGTTCCGCTCTATGCTGAAGAATGACCGTCTGTGGAGCATTGCCCTTGCCTACCTGCCCCCCGTTGTTCTGGGCTCCTGGTTGTGGCAGAGCTTCGCTCTTGCCATGGTTTTCGGAGGAGAGGCAAGAGAGGCTAAGATGGCATATTTTGTAACCAAGCTGACAGAACGTGGGATCCAGTTTGCCCTCGTGTTTGTGGTGGACGTGCTGATCGTCTATGCTCTCTGTAAGGCAAAGGTGTTCCGTCGCCTTCGTTCCTGATCGATTACTTAGGAGGAACAACATGACCATTCAAGAAACCTTAGACTATATCCATTCCGTGTGCTGGCGCGGCTCCATTCCCGGCTTGTCCCGGACCCATGAGCTGTTACGCCGCATGGGAGATCCCCACAAGGGGCTGAAATTCGTTCACATTGCCGGCACCAACGGCAAGGGCTCTACCGCCTCCATGCTGGCCTCTGTATTCCGCAAGGCCGGCTACAAGACGGGGCTGTATACCTCCCCCTATATCATCAAGTTTAACGAGAGAATGCAGATCAACGGCCGGATGATCCCCGACCGGGAGCTCTGTGCCATTACAGAGAAGATCCGTCCCTATGCAGATACCATGGAGGACAGCCCCACGGAGTTCGAGCTGGTGACCTGTATCGCTATGGAATACTTTGCCCGCAACAACTGCGACATTGTTATTCTGGAAGTCGGTATGGGTGGAGAGTTTGACTCCACCAATGTCATTGATTGCCCCGAGGCCGCTGTCATTGTCAATATCGGCTTAGATCACACCGGGGTCTTGGGTGAGACCGTAGAGGAGATCGCCCATGCCAAGGCAGGGATCATCAAGGGCGGAGACGTTGTTATGTATCGCAGCAGCCCCTCTGTAGAGGCCGTCTTTGCCGCCAAGTGTGCCGAGACCGGCGCACAGCTTCACCCTGCGGACTTCGACTCCATCAAGCTCCACGACCGGGGCTTTTGGGGTCAGCGGTTTGACTGTGCAGGCAGAGAGAATCTGGAGCTGCCCCTCCTGGGTGAGCACCAGCGGAAGAACACCTCTGTGGTCCTGGCAGCTCTGGATGTGCTGAAGAACAAGGGCTGGAATATTACGGAAGAGGATATTCGTGAAGGCCTCAAGACCGTTTCCTGGCCCGGCCGCTTCGAGCTCCTGCGGAAGGAGCCTGTGTTCTTTGCAGACGGTGGACACAATCCTCAGTGCATGGAATCTCTGGCAGAGAATATCCGCTCCTACCTCCCCGGCAGAGGACTTACCGCTCTGGTGGGCGTTATGGCAGACAAGGATTATATGGATATGTTCTCCATGGTGGCTCCTTATATTACCCGTTTCGTCACTGTGACTCCCGACAATCCCCGTGCTCTCCCTGCGGCAGACCTGGCACAGGCTCTGACCATCTTCGGCAAGCCTACTACCGTCTGCGGCTCCGTAGAGGAGGGTGTCCGCACCGCTATTGCACAGACCTCCCAAGAGGAGGCCGTGGTAGCCTTCGGCAGCCTCTATATGCTGGGCACCATCCGTGAGGAAGCTCAAAAAGACTGATAAACCCCCATGGGCTGTCCTTTCGGACAGCCCATTTTCCTACCCCAAGAGATCAGGACATCATGTCCATCATTTTCTCTTCGGCGGCATTGACGGCTTTTTGAGCGGTCTTTCTGGCAGTACACTGCTCCGGGAGCATAAGGACGGCGGCACCGCCTGCTACCATACCTGCACCAAGGGTCAAGAGAAAGGTCGTTGCTTTCATGTGTTTTCACCTCCTGCAATTTCTACAATAGCTTTCCCGAAAAAACACGAAAATCGTCTTTTCAAATTTTAGAAATTATGATATCATATGAAAAAACAAAGGAGGGTGTTCCTATGACGACTTTATATTTGATCCGACACGGAGAGGCAGAGGGGAACGTGTTCCGCAGACTCCAGGGACAGTATGACTCCCTGATCACCCCTAACGGAAGAAAGCAAATTGCAGCACTGGAGGAGCGGTTCCGGGATATCCCTGTGGATGCGGTCTATTCCAGTGATCTGACCCGTACCTGCATTACCGCAGGTGCTGTATATAAGTCTAAGGGCTTACCCTTGCATACGGATCCCCGACTCCGGGAGATCGGCGTGGGCATATGGGAGAACCACCCCTTCGGCTGGCTGGATCATACGGATCGGGAGAGGAACTATGCCTTCTCTCACAGCCCCCGGACCTGGTCGGTTGAGGGGAGCGAGACCTTTGATGTCTACGTAGGCAGATTCCTGACAGCTCTGCGGGAGATTGCGGAGAAGCATGAGGGGCAGACCGTTGCCATCTTCTCCCACGGCATGGTCCTCAGAGGCTCTCTGCAGACCCTTTTCTTCCCCGGGCAGGACGGAGCCATTGCCCACTGTGAGAACACGGCAGTGACCTGCCTCCGTTACGAAAACGGCGAATACACCTTAGAATACCTCAATGACGCAAGCCATATTACGGAGGAGATCTCCACCTTAGGCAAGCAGATGTGGTGGCGTGGGGAGAAGTACAAGGACTTTAATATGTGGTATCGTGACCCGGAAGAAGGGGATGAGGCCTTCCTGTCTCAATTCTCCCTCCCTCAAGGGAGGCTGCGGATCTCCATGCTGGATGAGGATGCCACCGGGGTCATCGTGGTACAGGAGGGCATTCTCCGCTACTTCGCCCTGGCACCGGAATTCCGAGGCAGAGCCCTGTCCCCCCAGCTCCTGGGAGAGGCCATCGCCATGGCCAGAGCCATGGGTGCCGGGACACTGCAAGCAGAATACGAGCCGGAGCACCCTGCCGCAATACAGATCTTGGAGGAATACGGCTTTTGGGGCAGTCCCCGGACTTTGAACATCGTTCCTGCAAGGGATTGATGAAATATAGATGCTTTCTTGCCACATCTGTCTCAGCTTAGTGTGGTTTGCAGTGATATGTTTGCCATGAGGGCAAAAGTGATATTGTCCTGCGGACAGCTTAGCGAAAGGCTAAATGGTCATTTTCACAATAGAAGGCATAGTCCTCCCCCTTGTTGCATACCTTGTACAAAGCAACGAAGGGGAGGACTATTTATGAGTAATTTATATGGGGACATTGCCCGTCGGACCGGGGGCAATATTTATATCGGCGTTGTGGGTCCTGTGCGGACGGGGAAATCCACCTTTATTAAGCGGCTTATGGAGGAGCTGGTGATCCCCAATATTGAGGATCTCTACCGACGGGAGAGGGCCAAGGACGAACTGCCCCAGAGTGCCTCCGGCAAGACCATTATGACCGCAGAGCCGAAATTTGTGCCGGAGGAGGCTGTGGAGATCAGCCCCGACGGGACAGCTACTCTGTCCGTGCGGCTCATTGATTCCGTGGGCTATATGGTAAACGGTGCCATAGGAGCTATGGAGGACGGAGTCCCCCGTATGGTGACCACACCCTGGTTCGACTATGAGATCCCCATGACCGAGGCCGCAGAGATCGGCACCAAGAAGGTCATGGAGGAGCATTGCAGTATCGGCATCGTCATTACCACAGACGGATCCATTACGGATATTCCCCGGACGGACTACATAGCCGCCGAGGAACGGGCCATCCGAGATATGCAGGCTACGGGGAAGCCCTTCGTAGTCCTGGTCAACAGCAGTAACCCTACAGGCAGTGAGGCACGGATCCTCCGTGACTACATCGGGGACACCTATGGAGTCAGTGCTCTCTGCGTGGACTGCCTCCGCCTGGGGGAGGAGGAAATGAAGCGGATCCTGAAGGAGCTTCTTTACGCCTTCCCCTTACAACAGGTCTGCGTCTTCCTGCCGCCCTGGGTCAGAGCCTTGGAGCAGGGGGATCCTCTGAAGCAGGCGGTGTATGAGGCCCTTCTCAGGAATGCCAAGGACATCGGTCGGATCGCAGAGGCACAGACCGTAATGGAGCGGCTGAAGGAGCTGGAACAGATCCGGGATTGCCGTATCACAGCCGTGGACCTGGCAGAGGGGAGCATAAGCTGTGAGCCGGAGTTTCGGGAGGGGATCTTCTACGAGATCCTCAGCGAAAAGACCGGCTTCTCCATTGACAACGACGGGCAGCTCCTGTCTATCCTTACCGCCCTTGCGGGGATGAAGAAGGAGTTCGACAAGATCTCTGCCGCTTTAGAGGAGGTCAAGGCCACAGGCTACGGCATCGTCATGCCCGGTGCAGAGGAGATGAAGTTAGAACTGCCTGAGTTAGTGAAGAAGGGCGGTGCCTACGGGGTGAAGCTCCGTGCCAGTGCTCCCTCCATCCATATGATGCGTGCGGATATTCAGACGGAGGTCAGCCCCATGGTAGGCAATGAACAGCAGTCCGAGGAGCTGGTCAAATCCCTCTTAGGGGAGTACGAGGGCAATCGGGAAAAGCTGTGGGAGAGCAATATTTTCGGCAAATCCCTATACGAGCTGGTCAACGAGGGCCTTACCACCAAGCTCAAGCGTATGCCGGAGGACGCCCGATATAAGATCAAGGACGCCCTCGCCAAGATCATCAACGAAGGCGCCAACGGCCTCATCTGTCTCCTGCTATAGCACAAAAAACGGGACGGGTCACCCCGTCCCTGTTTTGTTTTGAGGGTCAATTTGCTACGTAACAGTAGACGCCGCTGCGTTTGATGCAGCGGTATTCCCGGATCAGGAGGCATTGGACCCCGAGGGCTGCCATGCATACTCCAATGAGCAGGAAGCCCAAGGCGGTCAGACCGGTTCCCATAAAGGTGCCGAAATACAGATCAAACCAATCCGACACCAGCAAGAGCCCTATGAGCCCACATTCCGCGACCATGGCAGGCAGGAGCTGACGGCCATCGAAGGGGTGCCGTGTGTACAGCGGTCTTGCGGCTATGAGCAGGACCACCATGAGGAGCAGGCAGTACAGGCAGGTAAAATAGAGGCCCCGGGGACCGAAGAGGCCGGTCTTCTCCTTGAGGAAATCCTGCCAGAGGGGATTGTCCGTGCGGAGGAGATTGGCAGTTAGGAGGAGCCCCTCCAGAAGGATCAGCAACAGATTGCCTAAGTACAGCAATTTTTTCCTTCCCAGGAAGCACAGCTTCTCCTCTGCTCTCATAGGCTCCAGCTTTAAGCCGTGACGGCAGTTTACCTCGTGAATATCATAGCCGTACCCGGGCTGCAGCAGCTCCCGATCCTTGGGAGGCAGAGAGGCTCCGCAATTTTCACAGAATTGGGCAGAGGAAAGGTTCTTCTCTCCGCATCGTTGACAATAACTCATATGGATTCTCCGTTTCTTTTCTTCCTGTTCATCATACCATTGCAGAGGGAGTCTTGTCAACTGAAAACTGAAATATGTAGGACAGGCGAACTTCGCCTGTCCTTTTCCGTATACGGTTCCCACCGCCCGTGGCCGTCGGGGTGGCCTTTCGCAACCGCTTCGGTTACTTGACAGTCTATGGATCGTGTTTCCGTTTCAATGTGGCACCTTGAAATTTTCCGTTCCATGTCCTGTCTGACAATAGTATGTGCAGAGCCCGTGGAGATATACAGGGAACTCAGAGAATAATTTTTCCCCAAAGCCGCAAACTAAGTCCAAAAGGGGGAGATCCAATGAAAATGAGTCGGGCGGAGTACAGCAGAATGGTCAATGCCCTTGCACCTAAATCCAAAACAGCACGGAATTGTCTCGGGGCCTTCCTGATAGGAGGGGCGATCTGCACCCTGGGACAGGTCTTTGTAAATCTGTATGAGGCCCTGGACTTAAGCAAGGACAATGCCTCCACCGCCGCCAGCATCACTCTGATCCTGCTGTCTGCCATTCTCAGCGGCTTTGCGATCTACGACGATATTGCCAAATTCGCCGGAGCAGGCACCTTAGTCCCCATTACCGGCTTCGCCAATGCCATCGTATCCCCCGCCGTGGAATACAAAACCGAGGGCATGATCTTAGGCACCGCCGCAAAGATGTTCACCATCGCCGGTCCGGTAATTGTGTATGGCGTAAGTGCATCCGTGGTATACGGACTCATTTATTGGATAATCAGTTTGTTCTGACTGTAAAAAAATGCCGCCTGTTTTTTGTAGCAGGCGGCATTTTTTAGGAGATGTAAGAAAACCAATCCGGCGTAGGGGGATAATGAGCGTCCAGTGCTGGGATAACATCCTTTTCTGCAGATGCCAAAGCTTCAAATATTTGCAGCAAGTAATCTTCCAAATCTTTTTGATCCTGCGGATAGCGAAATGTGGAACCGATACGATGGTCGAAACCTGCACCCACATAGCGGATCAATAAACCAGCACCCTTAAACATAGGGCCGACATCGATATCCAGTACAATATAGTGTCCGTTTGCTGTTCGTTTTTGAACAAAAAAACATCCATACTCATGCTTAATATAGGAATAGCCGTACTGCTTGCCAATCCTCTTTAGCGCAGGAGCAACCGAAAACTTGGGAGTATCTAATACGGCGGGGGTGGGGGTAATACGCTCGGGAAGCTGCTGATCAAAGTGGGTGCAAGCACTTTGAACAAAAGTAGTAGTTTGCTCATTCAACCGGTCATACAAAGACTGTTCTTCACTTGTTAAGCAGCATTCTACAAACCCCATATAGCGCACACCGGGAAGAAGCTGCTGCATGGCTTCAAAATATGGAGTAGGGTCATAAGTATTTGTTCCGTTATGAATTATTATTTTTAAGTCGATGCTGTTCCATCTGGGAAAGACAGAATCACGGTACAGGGTAATACCGGATCCCTTGATACAGGAAGGGGTGTTTCCGGGAGCTTGCAAAATAGCCGGGATTTTTTGCTCAAAAAAATCAATATCCTGATAGATGATATGGGCTTTGCTAAGTCCATATCTGCGGTGGATCTTAGGTACGACGGATATGATTTCAGCTTCGGAGCAACCGGTATCTTCTTCAATATTGGATAAGTAAAAAAGTTCTCCGGCATTTGAAGGACGTGAACGCATAGGACCGATATGAGGGCAATCTTTCATGATTTTGGGAAGGCCACCGAAGTTATCTTCGAAATAGTATAAGAAACGATCATAATGAAGGTTTTGTCGCTCCATAAAGTTTTGAACAATTCCGGGACAATCAGAAAATGGGATTTTGGTTCCGATCAGAAAACGGTATGTTTGAATTGCCAGCATATTATAGCCCCCCCTTTTTATTTTATTATATCATATTAACAAATTAATGTAAATATTTAAATGATTTAGTCCTAACACAACACGAATGTATGGGTCCTAAGTTGACACAAGCAGAGGGCATGATCTTAGGCACCGCTGCCAAAATGTTCACCATCGCCGGTCCGGTAATTGTGTATGGCGTAAGTGCTAGTGTTGTGTATGGGTTGATTTATTGGATAACCACCCTGTTTTGACTGTGAAACCGGGGCTGTCGCACAAACAATGTGTGATAGCCCCAATGGTGTATCTTTATGAAATTCCGATTTGTGGAGCTGTTTAAACACGCACAAACCATCAAAATACGCACCGTTCCGTAGGGCAAGCTGCCCTCAGCTTGCCGAGTCGCGTAAGCGACAGACAGTACAAATATGCAGCATGTATCCAGTACGTAGTTGATAATTCCTACCGTTTTACCAACATTTTTCAATATTTCAATGCCAGCACGGCAAGCTGAGGGCAGCTTGCCCTACGACAGCCTTGTACGATGATATGTTGCATGGTGCGGGAATAGAACAGCTCCATAAATCGGAATTTGGATGAAGTGGGCAAATGGATGGGGTTGCAATTTGGGGGTGGGTGTGCTATGATAGTCGTACAGAAATAAAGGAGGTGTGTTCTATGCTTGCGTATATGGGCTTGGGAACTGCCGGAGAGGGTCCGGCGAAATAGATTTTTACCGGAGGTCTTATGACAAAGAATGAATTTAAGGAGGCTATGCTTCGGGGCTTGGGCAGATGTGTTTGGGCTGTGAAGAATGAGCCGGAAAAATATCGGGATTTGGTTCTGTGGGCTTGCAAGAGGAACATTGCCTATGATGCCCAAAGCGAGGGGACACGGTCCCAATATGTTCATACTATGGTAAGCTGTTATGACGATGTAGAGCCTTTTGTTAAGGCAACCGCAGAGGCATTGGACAAATACCGCCCCGGGGATGGCTGGGACCTGCTCCATTACAGTGAGATCCTGCTGCTTTTTGCACAGGAGGGCCATGCTTCAGCTCGGGAGGCATTGGAGAAGAAGTATAGGGAGCTTCTTGCTGCCCTGTTTGCTCGGAAGCGTCGGCCCTGCTACAAGGTGTTCCATGAATTAGATGATCTGGAACAATTAGGGCTGGTTTTGGCTGTGAACAGCAGGTCCTTCCTCCGTGTTGCCAAGGATCTTGGCAGGCTGTATGGAGAAAAGACATACTTGTACGATGGGGAATTTTCTTGGTTTTTCTCCTCCAAAGGGGGACAATACAAAAAGGCCTTGGAAAGAGCTGCGGAGAGGGATGAGGATATTGCCCGATTCCTCCGACGGGAGCAGGCAGAGGTAGATGTAAGGGAAGCACAATGTCAGCAGACCGGACAAGCTCCCATAGAAGAGCTGAAAGGGCGAGCCTTAGGACGCCGTTTGGCTCGACAGGGGGATGCAGAGAGGATCGCAGCCTATGCCCAAGCCTACTTAGAGCAAAGGGATCCCGAAGACCGTGGAGAGGCCCTGGGGGCTTTCACTTGCTGTCCCTACCCTTGTGATCCTGCACCCATCATAGCCGATACTCGGTCGGCCTGTGAGGCACTTTCCAATGCCGCATGGAGAGCCTTGGAGAAGATACGCCGTCCTGCCGTCAGAGCCTTTGCACTGGAAAATATCCGTCAAGGGATCCGCACGGAGGAGAGCTTCGCTCTCTTAGCAACCAACTATACCCGGGAGGATGAGGCTCTGTTGGAAGCCCTTGTGCAGGAGCAGATCAAAGCCAAGGATTGGGACAATGTCCATGCCATGACCATGGATGTGATCCGCAGCTATAAGGACTTTAAGGGCGTTCCCCGCCCCAAGCACCTGCTGCCCCTCCTGTATCAATACAACCCCTGCTCCTATTGTCGGGAAGCTGTTTTACAGCTTATGTCCAAGCATCGTATGCTCACAGAGGCCATCCTAAAGGAATGCCTCTACGACAGCAACCATGAGATCCGCACCATGGCGGCAAAAAAACGGAACAAATCACAGGCTTAGGGGAAAGGAGATACAAACACATATGGACACAAAGGATCTGCTAAAAGGGATGTTTCACTTCTTGTTCTGCTGTATGTCCCAAGAGGAGCAGGAGGGGGTCTACACTGCGGTGGCCGGAAACAATCGCCGGACTGTGTATGAAGCACAGCAAAATTTGCAACGGGAAAAGGATGGCTACCGATGCAGCATATGCGGAAGGTTTTATCCCTACATTGGGCTTGAATATCAGGATGATCAAGTTGACCTCAAAAAGTACGCCAAAATAAAGGGCACTCTCCGAAAAGGGAAGAAAGCTGCCATGATTTTTGGCGGGGATTTTTACTACGCCAAGAACAAAAAAACACTGCTAAAATTCGAGGCAGATGCCACCGGGGCCTTTCGGGAAACGGATGTGATCCCTGTTATGGCAGACGTGGGCTACGGAGCCGTTTCCCATGACGGGAAATACCTCTTAACGGTGACCTTAAAGAAAACTATTGAGATCATTGATACAAGGACCAAGGAAAGAATTGCAAGGAAGCTAAGAACACCGTGGCAAAAGTTTATCTTTACGAAGGACAACCGGGTCTTGTACTTTTTAGAAGACAACATCCGACTATGGGATTTTCATAAGAATACCGACTCGGTAGTATGGACCGCTCCTAAAGAATGGAAGCAAGGAGAGGATCCTTCCAGACGGGTCAACATTGTCTGTAAGAATCTGTTTTATAACGGTAGGGAAAAGGCTTACTTCTTTGTGCTGTCAGGGTTAGATGCAACCTATGTTGTTTTGGTAAAAAACATGGAGGTGGATCGGATCGTACAACTGCCCGGAGTGCGTGTTTTCTATGATCTGACTTTTGAAGAAGCTCTGAATCGGTATACCTTCCCTATGGGGGATCGGGTGGTCCTATATGACTCGGATTTTCAGGTGGTGGAATCCTTTGTGCCTCCCTGTATCGCAAGAAACCATGATGGGGGCGGCATATTCCCTGTTTCGCAGCATAAGGACCGGTGTCCCGGTTGTGTGCTTCTGTCCCCCAATGGGAAGTGGCTCTTGTTGTACTATTACGAAGCGGTTGTGTTAATGAGACACGAAGATCTGTCTATAAAGCTCTGCCTTTCTTCCCATACAGGCACGAGGGTGACACAGGTGGGCTTCATTGACGGCAACCACTTTTGGTATACCCGGGGAGATACAACCTATATACAGGAAATCGAAGAATAAAGATAACACAAAAGGCTTGCCCAAATCGGGCAAGCCTTTTCCGGGTGAATTATTCCTCGACGATGGCAATGTGAACATCGCTGAGCTGCTTGGGCTCGACGAAGGAGGGGGCACCCATCATGATATCCTGGGCGTTCTTGTTCATGGGGAAGGGGATGACCTCACGGATGGAGTCCTCACCTGCCAGGAGCATGACCATACGGTCAACACCGGGGGCGATGCCTGCATGGGGAGGTGCACCGTAGGTGAAGGCGTTGTACATGGCGGGGAACTTGGCCTTAACGTCCTCTTCGCCCAGGCCCACGATCTCGAAGGCACGGATCATGATCTCGGGGTTGTGGTTACGGACAGCACCGGAGGACAGCTCTACGCCGTTACATACCAGGTCGTACTGGTAGGCGTTAATGGTCAGGGGATCCTGCTCATTGAGAGCCTGGAGACCGCCCTGGGGCATGGAGAAGGGGTTGTGGCAGAATTCCAGCTCCCCGGATTCCTCGCCGATCTCGTACATGGGGAAGTCCACGATCCAGCAGAACTCGTAACGCTCTATATCCATAAGGCCCTCGACCTGGGTGCCGATGAGCTTGCGGAGAGCACCTGCGGTCTTGACGGCAGCGCCGTACTTGCCGGCAGCCAGTGCAACAAAGGATCCATTGGTCAGGCCCAGAGCCTCGATGATCTCAGCCTTCTTCTCCTGGAGGAACTTGGAGATACCGCCAACCAGCTCCCCGTTGTCGTCCAGGCGGAACCAGTAGGCCTTATTGCCGGAGAGCATTTCTGCATCGGCACAGAGCTTGTCGATGAACTTGCGGGTCTTGTTAAAGTTGGGGACTACAATAGCCTTAATGGTCTGGCCTGCGAAGGGCTCGAAGCCGCAGTCGCCCAGGAGTGCGGAAGCCTCGGTAAGCTCTAACTTAATACGCAGGTCCGGCTTGTCGGAACCGAAACGCTCCAGAGCCTCCTTAAAGGGGATACGGACGAAGGGAGCCTGGGAAGCAACGTTGTACTTGCCACGGGCGGCGAAGATGGGAGGGAAGACGGTCTCAATAACACCGAAAACATCGTCCTGACCTGCAAAGGCCATTTCCATATCCAACTGATAGAACTCGCCGGGGCTGCGGTCTGCACGGGCGTCCTCATCACGGAAGCAGGGGGCGATCTGGAAGTAACGGTCGAAGCCGGAGGTCATAAGCAGCTGCTTGAACTGCTGGGGAGCCTGGGGCAGAGCGTAGAACTTGCCGGGATGGTTACGGGAGGGAACCAGGTAGTCTCTTGCACCCTCGGGGGAGGAGCTGGTGAGGATGGGAGTGGTGATCTCCAGGAAGCCCTGCTCCGTCATGCCCTTGCGGATATCTGCAACAACATTGCAACGGAGAACAATGTTCTTCTTGACCTCGGGGTTGCGGAGGTCCAGGTAGCGGTACTTGAGACGCTGATTCTCGTCAGCCTCACGGGAGCGGTTGATCTCGAAGGGCAGGGAGTTGTGCTGGCAACGGCCCAGGACTTCAATAGCAGTGGGAACTACCTCAATGTCGCCGGTAGCTTGCTTGGGGTTCTTGCTGGTACGCTCACGGACCAGGCCGGTGACGGCAATGGTGGATTCGCGGTTTAGGGGCTTGATCTCGGCCATCATTTCCTCGCTCTCGATGACCACCTGCGTGGTGCCGTAGTAATCACGAAGGACCACGAAGGCCAGGTTTGCACCTACTTCACGGACATTCTCCATCCAGCCCATAAGGGTGACGGTCTGTCCTGCGTGCTCTAAGCGGAGTTCTCCGCAATTGTGCGTTCTTTTCATGTTGTTTCTCCTCTTACTTTTCTATAATGACGCTGTCTTGATTCATAGCAGCGATGCCTTCACGGATGAGGGCGATGGCTTCTTCTACGGGGAGGCTCTTCTGCTCTCCTGTGCGGAGATCCTTGACGGAGCACTCGGAGCGGGCGATCTCGTCTTCTCCCAAGAAGACCACATAGGGGATGCGGAGCTTGTCTGCGTAGCCGATCTTGGCCTTGAACTTCTTCTGCTCGGCGTAGATCTGAGTACGGATCCCTGCATCACGGAAGGCAGTAGCCAAACGGACGGCGGCTCCCAGATCATCGGTCATAGGCAGGAGCAGGCAATCTGCAGGAGCAGTGGGGAGGGCGTCGTTGAGCATCTTCTGCTCGCCCAGGACATAGAACAGGCGGGTCAGACCGATGGAAATGCCTACACCGGGGAGCTGACGGTCTGTGTAATACTCAGCCAAATTGTCATAGCGGCCGCCGGAGCACACGGAGCCCAGCTCCGGATGATCCAGGAGAGTGGTCTCGTAGACCGTGCCGGTGTAATAATCCAAGCCGCGGGCAATGGTCAGATCCACGGAGAAGTTCTCCTCGGGAACGCCGAAGGCGGTCAGGTGCTTGGCAACAGCGGCCAGCTCTTGGAGACCCAGATCGAAGGTTTCGTCCTTGCCCTTCCAATCCTCTAACCGTTCCAGAACCTCTGCATTGGTGCCCTTAATGGCAATGAAGCGGAGGATCTCGTCAGCCTGCTCCTCTGTCAGCCCCTCCTCTAAGAGGAGGACACGGACCTTGTCGGCACCGATCTTATCCAGCTTGTCCACGGTACGCATAATGTCCCCGGACTTCTCCGTAAGGCCCAGGAGGGCGTAGAAGCCGTTGAGGAGCTTGCGGTTATTGACCCGAATGACGAAACGCTTGAGACCGAAGCGGCGGAAAATGGTATAGATAATAGAGGGGATCTCCGCCTCGTTGAGAATATCCAGCTTGCCGTCACCGATGATGTCGATGTCTGCCTGGTAGAACTCACGGTAGCGGCCTCTCTGAGCACGCTCGCCACGGTAGACCTTGCCGATCTGATAGCGGCGGAAGGGGAAGGACAGCTCTCCTGCGTGGATGGCAACATATTTTGCCAAAGGGACAGTGAGATCAAAACGCATGGCCAGATCGCTGTCGCCCTTCTGAAAGCGGTAGATTTGTTTCTCGGTATCACCGCCGCCTTTGGCAAGGAGGATCTCGGAGGACTCCAAAATGGGAGTGTCCAAGGGGGTGAAGCCGTAGAGCTCGTAGGTGTCACGGAGGATCTGCATCATCCGTTCCAGTTGCTTCTGCGGTGCGGGCATGAGCTCCATAAAGCCCGACAGGGTACGGGGGGTAATCTTCTTCATAGCTGTAATCCTTTTGTGCGACTTAAAATAATGAATGATGAATATTGAATAATGAATGATCGCGGTATCCCTTCGGGATGGATTTAAAATATCAGTTCCTCCAGACTGTAATAGCCGGGAGCCTCAAACACAAGGGCCTCGGCGGCACGGAGGGCACCGGCGGCGAAGATTCGGCGGGAGCTTGCCTTGTGGGTCAGCTCCAGGCTCTCGTCCTCACCGAAGAAAAGAACGCTGTGTTCGCCGGCAACGGTGCCTCCGCGGAGAGCAAAGACACCGATCTCCCCCTTGGTTCGCTGACCGCAGATCCCCTCTCTGCCGTGAATGACCGTGGCATCTCCCCGAGGATCCAGCTCCTTGAGGAGGGTCTTGGCGGTGCCGCTGGGGGCATCGATCTTCTTGTTGTGGTGGAGCTCTAAGATCTCCTTGTCCCAATCCTCCAAGACGGGGGCATACTGCCGCAGGATCCGACGGAGGACCGCAATGCCTGTGGAATAATTGGAGGCCCAAATCACGGGGACGGTCTCGGACAGCTCTCGGAGCACAGCAAAATCCGGGTCTGTGTAGCCTGTGGTGCCGCTGACCAGGGGGGTCCCGGTGCGGCGGATATAGTCGGCTAACTTGGGCAGAGCTCCAACTCCGGAGAAGTCGATGCACACATCCGCCTTGGGGGCGGTGTCGTAGGCCTCCGGGCAGGTAATATCTGCCCGGCCGACGATCTCCCAGCCCTTGGCAAGGGCCAGGTCCTCGATCATTTTTCCCATGCGGCCGTAGCCGCTCAGAAAGAGTCTCATGCTCAGCCCTCCGGGAGAAGACCAGCCTGTTCCATGATCTTAATGAGCTTGGCACGGTTGGTCTCTGCCATGGGGTACAGGGGCATACGGTAGTGACCTGCCTTGAGGCCCATAAGGTTCATGGCCTCCTTAACGGGAATGGGGTTGACCTCCATAAACAGACCGTTGATCAGATCCAAATAGCGGAGCTGGGTCTTGAGGGCGTCCTCATGGCGACCCTCTAAATAATCCTTGACCATGTTGTGGACCTCACGGGGCATAATGTTGGCCCATACGGAGATCACGCCCTTGGCACCGATAGACATCAGGGGGACGGTAATGTCATCGTTGCCAGAATACATAGCGAAGTCGTCTGACAGATACCGTGCGATCTCCATGGCGTAGCTCATGTCGCCGCTGGCTTCTTTGATGCCCATAACATTGGGGTGGGTGGAAAGGCGGCGGACTACGTTGGGGGAGATCTTGCAGCCGGTACGGCCGGGGACATTGTAGAGGATCACGGGAGCAACTTGGGCATCGGCAGACATCATGAAATGTCGGTACATACCCTCCTCGTTGGTTTTGACATAATAGGGGCTGATACACAGCAGAGCATCTGCACCCATTTGGGAGTAGATCTCGCTCTTATGCTGCATCATGGCACTGGAATTGGAGCCACTGCCTGCTACAACGGGGATCCGCTTGTCAGCGGCAAGAAGAACGGTCTCAAGGGTCTTAATATCCTCCTCCAGGGTGGTGGAAGCGGTCTCGCCGGTGGTGCCTAAAGCAACGATGGCATCGGTGCCCATGTCCACGTGCCAGTTGACCAGCTCTCGGAGCCGACCGTGGTCAACGGAGCCGTCGGCATTAAAGGGGGTAACGATGGCTACCATGGAGCCTGTGAGTAATTTCATAATCATACCTCCTGTTTCGTAATCGGTGATTACTCTAAAAGTTTACAGGTTTGCACAATAAATCATACCACTTTATAGGCAAAAATGCAAGTGTTTTATGCAAACAAACATCTTTAGAATCAGCATCTGCTTCCTTATACTGATTTCTAATAAAACGATTCCATCGTTTTATTAGGCCGCTCACAAGTAGCCTGGCGATATAGCTGCCAAGAAACAGTATGGGTCTCTTTTGATAGGAAATTCTGACACTATCCCAACGAAAAAATCACTCTAGTCCAAAGGGTTTGCCACGTAGTAGAGATCAGGTATAAGCAAAAGCACCGCCGAAACGGTGCTTTTGGATTAAAATGCAATTGTAATTGTTGTTCCTTTTCCGAGTTCGCTTTCAAGTGTCATCTTACCGCTGTGATACTGAACGGCATGTTTTACGATAGAAAGTCCTAAGCCTGTGCCGCCGGTTTCTTTGGAATGGCTCTTATCTACACGGTAGAAGCGTTCAAAGATACGGCTTTGATGTTCGGGTGCAATACCGATACCGGTGTCCTGTACAGATACGACTGTACGTCCGTTATTCTTGCTGATTTGAATCTCTACCTTGCCGCCGTCCACATTATAGCGAATGGCGTTATCGCAAAGATTATAAATAATCTCATAAATATAACGGCATATTCTCCATCTGCTTTATTTTCGGATATCATTTTTATTAACATATCTTTCATTCTGCCGAAGGCATCGTCCACAACGTCATCGTGTTCGGCTACGGCTTTGGCAAGTGCCACATCCTGTTTTACATAGGCATCAATGCTGTCGGTTACCATTTTGCAGGTTGCCTCAGCCATAGGCTTAAAGTCGGCAAACTCTGCCCCTGTTCTTCCGTCAAGGAAGGGGATTATCTCGGCAATGTCTTCGGCCTGATCGCCGATCCTTTCCATATCGGTAATCATTTTAAGGGCGGCGGAAATCACACGAAGATCCTTTTAAGGCTTTATTTTCACCGTACCAAAGGCACAGATCTTTAGCCGTCATTATCTCACTCATATGTTTCTCCTTTTTGCGAAGTATTTGCCCACCAACGTGGCAGACAGATTGATCAGTAGTGTCAGTATCATCAAAATTGCGGCAATGGCGAAGGCAACACCGAATTCACCGTCCTCTTTGGCATAGACGTAAAGGGCAACGGTTAAGGTTGCACCGGGAGAAGTCAGACCCGTGATAACGCCGTCCACACATCCGGGAAGGACTACGGTGCGGATGACACGCCATTTGCCTGCACCCAAGCCGAAAGCACCTTCACGATAACTTTGTGGAACGGTTTTTAGACTTTCCTGGGTGGTTCTCATTACAGTCGGCAAATTCATAATCACAAGTGTCAGTGCACCGGCAAGCAGACTTGTTCCGAAATTGTTTGAAAAAAGCAGCATGCCCACAAGACCGTATATAATAGACGGAATGCCCGAAAGGGTTTCGGCGGCGTATTCGATCATAGCCACCAGCTTTTTGTTCCTGGCGTATTCAGTAAGGTAAATCGCTGCACCGACACCAAGAGGTAGTACGATAACAAGTGTGGCAAGCACAATGTAGACCGTGTTCAAAATATCAGGCAAAATACCGATTCTCTCAGTTAAATAACTCGGCTCGGTGGAGAGCAGTTCCCAAGAGATATTCGGGATACCGTTTATAAGCACATGACCCATAAGGAACAATACAAGCACCGCCGTAAGTGCGGTACAAACGATCATTGCGCTACGCATGAAACCGATATATATTTTTCTTCATAGTTTACCCTCAATGGGAACAAGCGCTCGCACTTGTGTGCCGTCGCTTAGGGCCCTTAGTTAGCAGGAACGACACCTGCACCGCTGATGATCTCGTTTGCTGCCTCGGAAGTAATGTAATCGAAGAACTTCTGAGCACTTTCGGAGAGAGCTGCATCCTTTTTGGTTACGAGAACGAAGGGGCGCTGTACCACATAGCTACCGTTCTTAATGGTTTCTTCGCTCGGTGCAACACCGTCAACAGTAAGTGCCTTTACGGTATCCTTAACAGAAGCGAGAGAAGCATAGCCGATTGCACCGGGGTTGCTTGCAACGGTGGTAATAACGTCGCCGGTAGAAGTCAGTTCCTGGCGGTATTTGCATTTATCTTCGGTATCGGTAATGGACTCAAAGCCATCTCTTGTACCGCTGCCTGCTTCGCGTCCGATGAGCACGATCTCGGCATCGTTGCCGCCGACCTCTTTCCAGTTCTTGATTTCACCGGTGTAGATCTTAGCGACGGTTTCAACATCGAGGTCAGAAACGGGGTTGTTAGGATTTACAATGATTGCGATGCCGTCGAAGGCTAAGACCGTACCTTCAAGTCCTTTCGCCTTTTCCTCATCTTTGAGGTTGCGGCTTGCAAGGCCGATATGGCATCTGCCTTCCTGTACCGCCTGAATGCCTGCACCCGAGCCGGTAGCGTTGTAAGTTACAGTAATACCGGTGCCGGATTCAAAGGCTTCGCCCAAAGCACCGACAACCTTGTTCATAGATGTAGAGCCGTCTGTTGCTACAGTTTCCTTGTTACCGCCACAACCGGTAAGCACACATACGAGCAAAACCGCCGCTGCGAGTAAACTAATAATCTTTTTCATTTTTAAAATCTCCTTGATTTATTATTGGCTTTTTATCTGTCGATTCTCTCGACTACGGTTATATTTTACCTGTCTGCTGTAAAATCCGTAACCAAATCGGTGTAAAATCGAAGTAAAAGAAAAGCGCCGCCTCACGTGGAAGCGGCGATATGATTATTAGTTCCTCATTAGTGTCTGCAATCGGTCTTTCAGATCTGCGATCTCGCCCATATCGGGCAGCCATACAGAAGAAGCATCTATAAAGCTACTTTTATCTTCAAGCTGTCCCTTGATCGTGGCGGGAATCGTTCCGTCAAGCTGTCCCCGCACGCTTTCGGCACGAAGCAGACAAAATCCCGTGATAGTATCCACCGCAAGTAAACAGTCCTCATAAGAACAAAATGCCGTTTTGTCTTTCTTCACATAGGGAGATATCATTTTTTCGGTTTCTTCGATAAAGGATTCGAAATAGCCCCCAATCTTCACCGTTTGCGGTGACAAATGCATAACTGCAAAGTGGCGTGGGAACGCTCATATGTTCCATCATATCATAGGTGATCCAGGCCTTCATATAACTGTTATCCTGAAAAGAGGAATCCGGCGAAAACTTATCAAGTCCGTAATAATTGCCGTGCTGATAATGATCGAATTTTCGACCATACTGTCATTTTGTTCATCCTATTCGGGTTTCATATTTCTCTGTTAAGGACATCATGCTTTTAGCGAGGGAGCCTTGTATCTTGCAGAGGAGTATTCTTGTTCTTAACAGCGGCCTCTACAAAACCCAGGAACAGGGGGTGGGGATGGTTGGGACGGGAGTTGAATTCCGGGTGGGCCTGGGTGGCAATGAAGAAGGGGTGCTCCGTGATCTCGCACATCTCAACGATACGGTTGTCCGGGGAGTAGCCGCAGATATTGAGACCTGCATCTGTGAGAGCGGAGCGGTAATCACTGTTGACCTCGTAGCGGTGGCGGTGCCGCTCGTATACCAAGTCCGTGCCGTAGAGGGCATGGGTGCGGCTGCCTACGTCTAACTGACAGGGATAGGCACCTAAACGGAGGGTGCCGCTGAGCTCCATACGTCCCTCACGGCTGGCGATCAGGTGGACGATGGGATGGGGGGTGTCCGGCATAAGCTCAATGCTGTGGGCATCCTTGAGCCCTGCTACGTTACGTGCATAGTCTACGACCACAAGCTGCATACCCAAGCACAGCCCCAGGAGGGGGACTTGGTTCTCACGGCAGTATTTGATGGCGGCCAGCATACCGTCGATGCCCTCGGTGCCGAAGCCGCCGGGGATCAGAATGCCGGACATATTCCCAAGGACCTCTGCTACGTTCTCCTCGGAAATGTTGACGGAGTCCACCCAATGGATATTGATCTGTGCCTGGTGGGCTACGCCGGCATGACGCAGTGCCTCGGATACAGAGAGGTGGGCGTCGTGGAGCTTGATGTACTTGCCCACCACGGCAATATCTACGGAACGGATCAGATTCTTACGCTTACGGCACATCTCCGCCCAATCCTCCAGGGCAGGCTCACGCTGAGGCAGACGGAGGGCATCCAGGACTACCCGGGCAAAGCCCTCTTCCTCTAACATAAGGGGGACCTCATAGGAGCTCTCTGCATCTAAGTTCTGCAGAACGTTCTGTCGGGGGATATTGCAGAACATGGCAAGGCTCTCCCGGACCTCGTCCTCTAAGGGGCAGTCTGTACGGCAGACCAGCACATCCGGGAGGAGTCCCATGCCCCGGAGATCACGGATACAGGCCTGGGTGGGCTTGATCTTAACCTCGCCTGAGGCTCTGAGGTAGGGAATGAGGGAGACCAGGACGAGGACCGCATTCTCCCTGCCGATCTCGTTGCGGAACTGGCGGATGGACTCTAAGAAGGCCTGGCTCTCTAAGTCGCCTACGGTGCCGCCGATCTCAATAATGGCGATCTTGTCCTTGCCACGGTAGAAGCGCCGTTTGATCTCGTTGGTGATGTGGGGAATGACCCGGACGGTGCCTCCGCCGAAATCTCCCAGACGCTCCCGTTCCAGGACCGTGCGGTAGATCCGACCTGCGGTCACGTTGCTGGCACGGGTGAGACGCTCGTCAACGAATCGCTCATAGTGTCCCAGGTCCATATCGGCCTCTGCACCGTCGTCTGTAACGAAGACCTCACCGTTGAGGGTGGGATTCATGGTGCCGGGATCTACGTTGAGATAGGGATCGAACTTCTGCATGGTAACGTTGTAGCCGCGAGCCTTAAGGAGTCTGCCCAAAGAGGCGGCGGTGATCCCCTTGCCGAGACCGGAAACTACACCGCCCAGCACAAAGACGTATTTCATAGACATGATAGTGTCCTCCGTTTGTTTGGTATTCCGTATATAGTACAATAGCAGTATATCATATTTCCTGCCGTAGCACAAGGAGAGAATCCTGCTGTTTTTACGTAAAAAGGGGAAAAAATCACAAGAAAACCCGTGGAATGCACGGAAACCCCTTGACACTCTCCGCAACATAGGATATACTAACCGTATACAAGGGGAAGTGTACTTTCCTGTGAAGCGTTGTACAAAGGTCGGGGGAGATCGTTATGGCAATGAACGTAAAGGAACTGAAGAGTCTGTCCAGAGGGGATCTCCTGGAGCTTCTCCTGGCACAGACCGAGCGGGTAGAGCAGATGGAGACAGAGCTTGCAGAGACCAAGAAGCGGGCCGAGGCACGGGATATTATCATAGAGCGGTCCGGGACCCTTGCAGAGGCCGCCATGCAGATCAATCAGGTCTGGCAGGCAGCAGACCGGGCGGCGGCACAGTATCTGAGCAACGTGATGCGGATCTATGACGAACAGCTTGAGAAGAATGCAGAGCTGGAGCGAGAATACGCCCTGCGGAAGGATGAGCTCCTGGGAGAGACCACACGAAGGTGCGAGGAAATGGAACGGGCAACCTTGGAGAAATGCAACAGATTAGAGCAGGAGGCCAAGGCCTATTATGATGAGACCGTCCAAAAGGCCAAGGCAGAGTCCAAGGCCTATTGGGATCAGGTATACGGCAAGCTGGAGCAATATTGCTCTGCACAAGAGAGCCTCAAGGCCCTCCTCTTAAAGAAGGGATAAGCTATGAGAAAGAAAAAGAGAACCCCCGAGAGCCTCAGATCCGAGGAGATCCGCGGGGAGCTGAACCGAGTGCGGAACAAGCTCCGATTCCGTGCGGTCATCCGTAGCACCACCTATGCTCTGGTTGTGGTTGCGGCTATCGCCGTCCTGGTTGCCACATTGTGGATGCCCGTGCTCCAGACCCTGGGTGATTCCATGTCTCCCACCCTTGAGGACGGACAGATCGTGCTCTCTCTCAAATCCGGGGACTTCCGGCCCGGAGACGTCATCGCATTCTACTATAACAACAAGCTCCTGATCAAGCGGCTCGTTGCGGTCCCCGGAGATTGGGTCAATATTGACGAGGAGGGCCATATCTACGTCAACGGCGAACAGCTCTATGAGCCCTACGTAGATGAGCTGTCCTACGGCAATTGCGATATCCAGCTGCCCTACCAGGTGCCCGATGACCGATACTTCGTATTGGGGGATCACCGTTCCGTGTCCCTGGACTCCCGTGTCAGCAGTATCGGCTGCGTGGCCTCGGAGCAGATCGTCGGCATCATCGTCTTCCGCGTATGGCCCATCAAAGAATTCGGTCCCCTAAGTAACCGCTGATGAAATCAGCGGCTGCATAAGTGCCGACTAAACGAATCACCCTCACAGACTCTGTGAGGGTGATTCTGCTGTCTGCACCGGCAATCAAATCCCCGATTTATCGCACCGTTGGTGCGACGGTTCGGAATGGCAAACAAGTAATAGTGAATGGTCGAATTCCTTTCCGATCCATAATGTGATCCTTCCTCTCTTAGCTGAGGTTTTCTAAACATATTTCTGTTTTCCAAAGATCTTAAAGATTTATTTTTGGAAATGAACCAAGCAGCCAATCCGCACATCATGATGAGTGAAAGCGGGAAACAAATTCCTTGCCGGTCACCAGATAGTGAATGGACACATCGAAATATTCCGACATCTTAATAAGCATCTGCAAGTCGGGATTGCGTTTCCCGTTTTCGTAATACGATAATGCCTCTCGACTAATATTTAGTGCAAAGGCTACTTTAAGCTGGCTATATCCTTTTGCCTTTCTGATTTTAATAAGTCCTTCCATCTTCACAAACTACCACCTCACAGCTTAACAAAACCTCTTGACAAGATTGTAGCACTGTGTTACGATAATTATGTAACAGAATGTTACACACTGCGTTTTTCAAATAAGATGTTAGTATATGTGTGTTTTTCGGTTAGAAATGTGCTTTATCTAAATAGAAAAGGGGTGAAAGGATTGTTAGAGTGCTATAAGAAAATGTATGCAATTCTCTGTTCTGCGGCATCGGAAGCTATAGCTGGGCTGCAGGAAGAGAAGGACCGAGCCTACGTGGCTTCGATTATACAAAAGGCCTTGTGGGATGCAGAGGAGCGGTATATTTGCGAGAGTAAGGATGAAGAATCATAGCCAAGAGAGCGACCCGCAACAAGGTCGCTCTCTTGGCTATTGCAATTATAGGTCACAGGGCTCCCAGACGAGATAGGAGCTCCGGGAAGCTGCCGTGGGGGATGGGGGTGATGTCTGCGTTGGGCTTGTTAATGAGGCAGTCTGTCAGGAGGAAGACCTCCATGCCTAAGGAGGCGGCGATCATATCCTCGGCTACGTCGTTGCCTACCATGAGGCATTCCTCCCCACGGAGTCCGCAGGAGGACAGGATGTCCCTGTAGTAAGCCAAATTCGGCTTGCAGAAACGGGAATTCTCGTAGGTGGTGATCAGCTCAAAGTCTGCAGGCTCCAGGCCTGCCCAGCGGATCCGATTCTCCGTAGCTACAGCGGGGAAAATGGGATTGGTGGCAAGGATCAGACGGAGCCCCTTGCTCTGCAGGAGGCGGATCACCTTAAGAGCCTCCTCTGTATGGCCGCAGACAGAGCGGACCCGGAGAAAGTCTTCCCGATAGAATTCGTCAAAAACAGGGAGATCCTCACGGGCCTCTTGCCCGAAACGGGCGGTGAAATCAGCCCAGAAGGCCTCCTCGTTATTCCGGCTCCCGTCATTGCGGATCATGGCCTTGGTGCCGGACCAAATGCCGTCTATGAGAGCCTTGGGCTCATAGCCGCGGGGTGCCAGCTTGGCTGCAAGGAGTCTGAAATAGGCCTCGGCAAAGGTGTCCTGGTCCATAGGCAGGAGAGTGCCGTCCAGGTCGAACAAAACGGTTGTGATCTGACCCATAGCCGACTCCTCTCAACGGCCTCGCCCCGTAGCACGGGGGCAGCGGATGCCGTATTTCTTCTTGACTTCCTCTACCTCGTCCAGTTCACGCTGGGACAGGAGGCGGATCTCGCCGAAGGCACACATATTGGCATAGACCTTGAAGGTGTGCTCCAATACCTCTGTGCGGAACAGGGCCTGCTTTACGTCCTTGCCCCAGGTGACGGAGCCATGATGCTCTAAGAACACGGCAGTGTGATTCCTGCAATAGGGGGCGGCGGATTCTGCTAAGGCACGGGAGCCTGTAATGGCAAAGGGAGCACAGGGAACCACCCCCAAATGGAGGGCGGAATCCAGGGAAACGGCACGGTCCCAGGGCTTGCCGCAGGCAGCCCATGCAGTGGCTCCGGGGCCGTGGGCATGGACGATGCCCCCCAGATCGGGATTCTCACGGTAGATGGCAAGATGGAGCTTGACCTCACTGGAGACCTGCCGCTTGCCCTCTAAGAGCCTGCCCTCCATATCTACCCGTACCATCATGTCCTCGGTCATGGAGCCCTTGGAAACCCCGGTGGGGGTACACCAAACGGTGCCGTCCTCCATACGGGCGGTAATGTTACCGTCGTTGGCGGCGACATAGCCGTTGCGGTAGAGCCGCTTGCCGGCTTCTACGATGGCTCTCTTAGCGTTGTCGGAGTTCTTATACATTCTGCTCTCCCTTCTTCATTTCCTCCGGGAACAGCTTGGCGAAGCTCTCGGAGAAGGGGGGATAGGCAATGCCTCTCTCCGTAACGATGCCTGCCAGGAGGCTGTGGTCCGTTACGTCAAAGGCAGGGTTATAGCACTGCACCTCGGGCAGGGCCATGGGCTTCTCGTAGAACAGCTCCTTGATCTCGGCGTGGGGCCGCTCCTCAATGGGAATCTGCTCCCCTGTGGGGCAGGAGAAGTCAATGGTAGTAGAGGGTCCCAGGGAATAGACGGGGATCCCGTAGTGGTTGGCAATGATAGCTAAGCCGGAGGAGCCGATCTTGTTGGCAACGTCGCCGTTACGGGCAATGCGGTCACAGCCGAAGAAAACGGCCTGGACCTTGCCCTGTTTCATAACCAGGCTTGCCATATTGTCGCAGATCAGGGTACAGGGGACACCGGCCTTGGTCAGCTCATAGGAGGTCAGACGGGCACCCTGCAAGAGGGGACGGGTCTCGTCTACGAAAACGTGGATATTCATCCCTGCTTCCTTGGACAGGTAGAAGGGGCCCTGCGCCGTGCCGTAACGGGAGGTGGCAATGGGACCTGCGTTGCAGTGGGTAATGACTCCGTCCCCGTCCTTTAGGAGGGACAGACCGTACTCGGAGATCCTGCGGCACATGGCAATGTCCTCGTCGTGGATGGCCTTGGCCTCTGTATCCAGGGCGGCAAGGAGCTCCCGGTGAGACTTGTCCTTGTTGGCTCGGACCACAGCGTCCATTCTGCGGAGCATACAGGACAGATTTACCGCAGTGGGACGGGAGGAGTTGAGGTAATCGGACAGACGGCAATAGTCTGTGTAGAAGGTATCAAAATCGGGAGCGGGGATCTGCTTGGACAGAATGGCCATAGCATAGCCTGCGAAGATGCCGATGGCAGGGGCACCCCGAACACGGAGGGAGTAAATAGCCTCCCACATCTCCTCGGCGGTGGTGAGATCTAAGTACCGAGTCACGTTGGGCAGGAGGGTCTGATCCAAGGTGACCAGCACGTTACCCTCACGGCGGACATTGACTGCGTGGGTCACGGCTTCTAAGCTCATAGCTTGTCCCCCATGGCAATGATGCTCTCCTTGACTAGAGCACGGAACAGAGGAGCTACACGGTTGCCGGTCTCAAAGACCTCCTCGTGACTCAGGGGAACGGGAGAGATCCCGGCGGCCTGGTTGGTGATGCAGGAAATACCGCAGACACGGATCCCGGCATGACGGGCGGCTACGGCCTCACAGGCAGTGGACATACCGACGGCATCGGTACCCAGTGCAGTGAGCATCCGCACTTCGGCAGGCGTCTCGAAGGTGGGGCCGGTAAGCTGGGTGTACACACCCTCGTGGAGAGGGATCTCCAAACGGGCGGCAGTGTCACGGATGGTCTGACACAGCTCCTTGTCGTAGACATTGGACATATCGGGGAAACGGGGGCCCAGCTCGTCCATATTGGCACCGATCAGGGGGTTGGGGAACAGGCTCATAATATGGTCGGTGATGAGCATAAAGTCCCCTGCCTTGAAGCTGCGGTTGACACCGCCGGCGGCGTTGGTCAGGAACAGGGCCTTGGCACCCATAAGGATCATAAGACGGGTGGGAAGGAGCACGTCCTCACGGCTGTAGCCCTCGTAATAATGGACTCTGCCCTGCATAATGACGACCTTGGTGTTGCCGAAGCGGCCGAAGACGAAGCGGCCCTTGTGACCGACTACGGTGGATACGGGGAAGCCCTCGATATCGTGGTAGTCTACAGTGGCAACGGCGTCGATCTCGTCGGCGAGGGCACCCAGGCCGGAGCCAAGGATCAGCGCTACATCGGGGACGAAGTCCGTCTTCTCACGGACACAGGCTAAGCATTTTTGCAATTTCTCGTAAGCGGTCATTTGAAGCATTCCTCTCAGGTATTTTGTAATTTGTGTAATGCGTTAAGAAATTCCTCCGGCAGGGGACAGCTCAGCTCTACTGCCTCCCCTGTACGGGGATGGAGGAAGCGGAGCTTCCGTGCATGGAGGCACTGGGAGCTTAAGCCCAGCTCCGGCTTGCGGATGCCGTAGACCGGGTCTCCTGCGATGGGGTGGCCTATGTGTGCCATATGGACACGGATCTGATGGGTACGGCCTGTCTCCAATCGGCACTGTACATGGGTGTACTGTCCGTAGGACCCCAGGACCCTCCAGTGGGTCACAGCCTCACGGCTGTTCTTGGGGGTAACTGCCATACGCTTGCGGTCTGTGGGATGGCGGCCGATGGGAGCATCCACGGTGCCCTCCTCTTGACGGAAGCCGCCACGGACGATGCACTCATAGGTGCGGCTGAGACTGTGGTCCTTAAGCTGGTCCGACAGATGCCTGTGGGCAAAGTCGTTCTTGGCTACGATCAGCAGACCCGTGGTGTCCATGTCGATGCGGTGGACGATGCCGGGACGCTTCTCCCCATTGATGCCGGACAGACTGTCTCCGCAGTGGTGGAGGAGGGCGTTGACTAAGGTCCCGTCCTCATGTCCTGCAGCGGGATGGACCACCATGCCCTTGGGCTTGTTGATGACCAGCAGATCCTCGTCCTCATAGACCACATCCAGGGGGATGTCCTGGGCGACCAGAGGGATCTCCTTTACCTCCGGCAGGGTCACGGAGTACAGGGCACCTGCTTCGGTCTTATGATTCTTTTTTATGGGAACGCCGCGGAGGCTGACTTGCCCCTGCTCCAACAGCCTCTGTACAGCACTGCGGGTCAGGTCCGGCAGCTCCCGTGCCAGAAAAACGTCGATCCTTTCGCCGCTGATCTCCGGTATCAGATCCATACTTTCACCCCTTTATCTTATAGTATATCATAAAAAACGCGTGTCGTCAAAGATAAATATGAAACATTTTGTATAAATGACCCCTGTTTCGTGATGATTTCATTCTTTTGTTATAGAAAAAGCTGGTAATTCTTCGATCCGTATGTTACAATAAAAAGAAAGGAGTTAGTTAAAATGAAACTGAAACCCACGATCAGCATGATCCTTCTGTTCGCCCTGGTATTGTCTCTGCTGCCTATGGTGCAGGCCGCAGACAGAGGGGTGTCCCTGAGCTCGGACAGCAGCTTTTTCGCACAGCTTGATCTGAATACAGCCGGCATGGAGAAGGTCAAGGCTGCAGTCAGTGCAGGGAACTACACCACTGCCAAATCTGAGCTTTTGCAGTATTACAAGACAAGATTTGCAAGCTATGATCCCATTCCTGCTGACAGCAAGGATGCCAATCGGGTATTCTTTGCCATGCACGATACCTGGTCCATGAATCAAAACCGTGTTGGGGAAACCACCGTCAAGGGGACAGGCTTCGATTTCTACAGCTTCGGAAAGACCACCAATACATCGGGCTGCTACGTTCTGGATATCTTAGACAGACCGGACTATGCCATTCAGATCTGTACCCGTGAAAATGAGGATGCCTCCCATCGTCCTGTTTTGAACTGCTATGACGCTTCCGGCAAGCTGATCTCGCAGGTCGTGGCTACCGCTGATGCCATGATCCATAAGGGTAAGCCCGACACCAACTACGGCACGGACAATGTCCTCTATGTTAAGAGCGGCATGACCCGGAATAGTGACGGCACCTATCTGCCCTATAATATCAACAGCCGCCGCATTTATATGAGGTTCAACGTACCCTCCGGCACCAAGCATACGGAGTTGGTCATTTATGCCCGGCTTCACGGTGCTTCCGCCGCAAATAGCGACAGCCTGCCTCTGTACCAGTTCGTATCCTTCAACACAAGCTGGACGGAGAGCAATCTGACCTGGAATTTCCTGGTCAACCTGAAGGCCATGGGCCACTATTCCTGGAAGGATATTCCCGGTGCATTCGACTGGAAGAAGCCGGAAGGCGTCAGCGACTACGATTGGCTGGACTCCAACGCCCGTTTCTATGAGCTGGCAGCCCTTGCCCAAACGGCAGCGGACACCACCGATGCTACTCAAAGAGCAACCTACTTTGCAAAGCTGAAGGAGATCCTTCTGGACTTTATTGCCGATACAACGGTACGCACCGGCTTCCCTGCCAATCGGGACAGAGAGACCTCCAGCCGTATGATGAATTTCCCCTATATTTACAAGCAGCTTTTAGCAGAGAATATTCTGACTCCCGAGGAAAACAAGACAATTTTGGCCTATGTTTATGACGAGCTGATCTTCATGGACAACGGTGCCACTATTTTTGACAACGCCGGAGGAAATCACGGGGCCTCTGCCTACACCAACCACAGCGTCTATCATTTGGCAGGCTTCTATGCCGCCATTGCCTATTGGCCCGAATTTAAGAGCAATGGCAATTGGAGGAGCCGATATGAGAGTCGTGTTGACTTCGTTCTGACCACCCTGATCAACTCTGATGGATCCTATAACGAGGTGAGCTTCGGCTATCCTCGAGGGGTGCTGACCACCAACAGCTTCCTGCTGTATTGTATGCAGGAGCGGAATGACACCTCCGCTACGGGGAAGAAATACAGCAACGCCAGTATCCTTTTGGCTCGCTATCTGATGGATTGCAGTTATCCCAACGGAAAGAACCCTTACTGGGGGCAAGGCAGTACCTCCTCAGCCATTCGAGGTCATATTCAGACCTTCCTGAGCTATTTGGGCAGCGGCTATGACAGCGACCCCAATGTGCAAGCCCTGGGACATTTTGTCAACAATGCAGAGGGCACCCCTCCCGATACCGTAGCCCAATATACACCTGTGAAAATCGCCACTGACCGCACCGGCTGGTCTGCCGCTGATTCCATGCTCTTTATGAATGCCAAGAGTGCCGGTTATCACGGCCATCGGGATGCCCTGGCGATCCTCTATTACTACGGAGGACGTTCTCTGCTCACAGACACGGGCACCACCTCCGCATCCTCTACCCATCCTCACTACAACTTCCAGCACAACAGCACTCGCTCCCATAACACCATCGAGATAGACGGCAAGGCCCAAACCTGGCAGAAGCTCCCCTCTGCCGGAGCCGATATGGGGGATATTTCCATTGCAGGCAATGACAGCTATTCCTCTGTTTCTGCCTGGACGAAGGCAAATACCAACGACATCAGCACCAAGGACGCTTCCGGTGCGACAGTGACCCACAGCACGGACTTCACCCATTACCGTCATGTGAGCTATATGAAGGAGCTGGGAGAGATCCTCTTCGTCAGTGACAAGGTGGTTCCTGCCGATTCTGCCTCCCACAGCTATACTCAGAATTGGCACTCGGCCCCCTATTCCGCCCCCACCATTGCCGCCGATGCATACGACACGGGGCGTACCAACTTTGCAAGCGGGCCCAATCTCCTGATCGCCCAGGTAAACGGCGGCAGTATGACCGGCTCTCTGCAAACAGGCTATGACTCCTCCGCCTCTGCCACCACCACAAAGTACTTCCAATATAAGAAGACCGGTGCCGGCACCGTAACCTATCAGACCGTGCTCTACCCCATGGCAGAGGGCACCACTGCCACGGTACAGCCTGCGAAGATCACTATGAGCGGCACCTCGGATGCCACGGCCCTGGCCTCCCGTATCTCTGTCAATGACAGCAGCCGTCCCACAGTAAAGACCATTTATCATTACCACGCCTTTGAGGGCACCCCCTCTACCCGTAGCTTTGATGCCTATACCACCAATGCCGGAACGGTCACCCTGGTGCAGGACGGGGACAACAAGCTTCACTTTGCCGCCCTTTCCAAGGGTTCCTCTGTCAGCTCCGGCAATACGGTGATCCTAAAGTCCGCTGTTACGGTGACGGATCTGTCCGCCACCTTGGAAAACGGTGTCCTTTCCGTAGAAAGCTCCGATCCTTCTGCAGAGTATGCTGCCCTTACGGTGAATTTCAGCGGCCAAACTGTTCGTGAGGTCAACTTCAACGGCAGCAGTGTCAGCTTTACCCAGGCTGCTGACGGCACCGTTACCATCCGTAGTCAGTATCCTGTGGTACATTTTAACGGCAATGACCTGCTGGGGGATATTTCCCGGTGGACGCCCCATAGCTGTACTGCGGCGATCAAGGACGGCACCATGACAGGGAGCCTGACCAATGCCGATCCCTATATAAAGAGCGTTGCCGCCTTTGCCTACCCTCTGCAGAAGGGGGATGTGGTAGAGATCCGCATCAAGTACAATATTACCTCCGGCACTTACTCCGGCCTGCAATTCTTCTGGCTCACAGAAGCTGCACCCCAGTATAACGGTACTAACCGCCTCCTTGACTCCGCAACTGCATATCCCTCTGATGAGTATATCTTTGTTCGCTTGAACATTCCCGACAGCAGTGTGGGAGATGTGATGACGGGTCTGCGGGTGGATCCCGTCGGTACAGCCGCAACAGACTATCCCGTCGGCACCTATACCATCGATTACATTTATGTAGGCCCCCCGGAGGAAGCACCAAGGGAAGAATACACGGTTACCTTCCGAGATGCCGAAGGCAATACCCTGCAAACCGTCACCGTGAAGGAGGGATATGCTGCCGTATATAGCGGTGCAGAGCCCACCAAGGCCTATGACGCTACGAACCACTATACCTTCAAGGGCTGGGATAAGGCACTGATCAACATTACTGCCGACACTACCATTACCGCACAGTTCACAGCCACCGCCCACAGCTACAACTATACCAACAAGGGCGAAACCCATCTTATAAGCTGTGGCAATTGCGATTACAGCACCTATGCGGCCCACAGTTACGAAAATGGCCTCTGCATCTGCGGTGAGCCGGAGATCAAGGAGCCTGTAGAGGAAGCCTCCTGGAAGCTAAACCACAGTCTGAACCTTGCCAGCGATATTTCTGTAAACCTTGTGATCTCCAAGGCACTCTTAGAGGGCTTTGATATGAGCACCGTCTATGTAGAGGCTACCGTTGATACCTACGAGGGCAACGAGAAAACGGGAACTAAGACCATCCGCATTGCTCCCGTAGACAGCGAGTATTACTATTACTTCACCTTAGACGGTCTGACAGCCGTACAGATGAATGACAAGATCTCCTCCGTCCTCTACGGCACCAAGGGGGGACAGCCCTATTATTCTTCCGTAGACGAATACAGCATCGCTGCCTATGCCTATGCACAGATGAACAACGCCGCAAGACCTGATACTCTAAAGACCCTCTGTGCAGATCTGCTCCGCTACGGGGCCAAGGCACAGATCTTTAAGTCCTACCGTACAGATGCTCTTGCAGACAGTTCCATGACAGACACCCACAGAGCATATCTTTCCGATATCAATGCAGTGACCTTCGGCAACACCAACAAGGTTCTGAATGACTTGGAGAATGCTCCCGTTACTTGGGCAGGCAAGGTCCTGAATTTGGAATCCAAGGTTGCTATAAAGTATGTGTTCAGTATTGCAGACTACAAGGGCGACCCGGAGGATCTGAACCTCCGCGTCACCTACACCGACATTGAGGGCAAGACGGTAACCGCCACTGTATCTGAGGTCGAGGAGTATAGCCCGGCACTACAGCACTACGCTTTCTCCTTTGACGGGCTTTTTGCCGCAGAGCTCCGTAGCGTGGTATCTGTACAGGTTTACGAAAAGGATACCCCTGTATCCTCCACACTCCAATACAGTGCCGATACCTACGGCAGGAACAAAACCGGCACCCTCCTTGAGTTGTGCAAGGCCCTGTTTGCCTATGCAGACAGTGCCAAGGTATTCTTTACAGCCAATTGATGGGGAGGATTACACCCCCTGAAACGAAAGGACAAAACGCGAAATGAACCTCAATTCTGCTGCTATGGGGACAGAGAAGGTCCCCAAGCTATTGGCTCGGCTGGCTATTCCGGCAGTTATAGCCCAGATCATCAATCTCCTGTATAATATTGTTGACAGGATCTATATTGGACATATCCCGGAGGTGGGCACAGATGCCTTGACCGGGGCGGGCTTGTTCATGCCGATCCTGATGCTGCTCAATGCCTTTGCTATGCTGGCAGGCTCCGGGGGTGCTCCCCGTGCCGCCATCGCCATGGGAAAGCAGGACAACAAAACCGCAGAGAAGATCATGGGCAACTGCTTCGCCCTGCTAATGGGGCTGTCCGTGGTCCTAACCGCTGTATTCTATCTGTTTGCCCCGGAGCTGCTTACCCTGTTTGGCGCAAGCCATACCACACTGCCCTATGCAGTGGAATATTCCCGGACCTGCATCCCGGGCACAGTGTTTGTGCTGACGGTCATGGGCATGAATCCCTTTATTACCACCCAGGGCTTTGCCAAGGTCAGTATGCTGACCACCGTCATCGGTGCGGTGATCAATATCCTCCTGGATCCCCTTTTTATTTTCGTATTCCATATGGGCGTTAAGGGTGCGGCTCTGGCAACGGTGCTGAGCCAGGCGGTCAGTGCGGTGTGGGTCTTGCGTTTCCTGACAGGCAAGGGGACCATCCTTCGGCTGAAGACAGAGAATCTGAAGCCGGAGAAGAGGATCCTTGCTCCCTGTCTTGCCTTGGGCGTCTCTACCTTTGTGATGATGGCAACGGAGAGTGCTCTGTCTGTCAGCTTTACCTCCAGTCTGTCTCAGTACGGCGGAGATATTGCGGTGGGGGCCATGACCATTATCACAAGCGTTTGCCAGCTGGTAGTTATGCCCCTGCAGGGGATCTGCCAGGGGGGACAGCCTATTATCAGCTACAATTACGGGGCTCATAAGGATGAGCGGGTGAAAGAGGCCTTCAAGACCCAATTCCTTGCCTGCGTCCTTTTCAGCATACTGTGCTGGGGTGCTATGCTGTGGGTCCCTCAAGTTTTTGCCGGACTATTCACCAACGATAGGGCACTGACAGAATACACCGCATGGGCACTGCGGATCTATATGGCAGGGATCTTCGCACTGGGGTTCCAAATTGCCTGTCAGCAAAGCTTTATGGCCCTGGGGCAAGCGAAGATCAGCCTGCTCTTGGCCTGCTTGCGGAAGCTGGTGTTGCTGATTCCTCTGATCTTTATTCTCCCTTATTTCGTGGAGAACAAGGTGCTCGGTGTTTTTCTGGCAGAGCCTGTCAGTGATATTGTCGCCGCCTGTGTCACGACCATTGCATTTTTCAGTCAGTTTCATAAGATCCTCCGCAAGGGGTCCGGAGGCTGATCGGCGAAAGGGGCATTGCCATGAAGGAAAAACTGAAAAAGATAGTAAGCTTTATAGCAAATCCACGCTTGCTCCTGTGTTGGGGCATTGCCTGGATCCTTACCAACGGATGGTCCTATCTTTTCCTGGGGATCGGCACATGGCTGGATATCCCGTGGATGAAGGCTGTAGGCGGCGGATATATCGCCTTCCTTTGGCTGCCTATTTCCCCGGAAAAGATCGTTACAACTGCCATCGCTCTGTTCCTGCTGAAGCGTTTGTTTCCCAATGACCAAAAGACCCTTGCCGTACTCACAAGTGCCTACAAAAAAACAAAGGAAGCCCTCAAAAAACGGAAAGAGGAGAAGGAAACAGATAACCTGCAATAATACCGCTCTGCTACTCATGCAATAGCACAGAGGAGGGGAGTCCTCATTTCCGTTTGCCGAGCTGCTTTGCATTCGCCGCCGGGGCTGCCTCACAAACAATGTGAGACAGCCCCGGCCACATAGCTTTATGAAATTCCAATTTATACTTATTTCTAATAAAACGGATTAACCGTTTTATTATGCCGCTGGTAAGAGGCATGGCGGCAAAGCCGCCAAGAAATGCCGTGTAATACTGTTCTTGCCGCCGAAGGCTAAGCAGGATATTCATCCTGCAATAAAATGGTTTTCAAACCATTTTATCAAGAAACAGTATTATCGCTCTGTCGAGCGATTTGGAATTTGAAGATGCCGAGGGTCTGCTTCCGGGGATGGAAGCAGACCCTTATTCAGTATTATTCGGTGATGATGCCGTATTTGTATTTGAGGCTGAGGATCCGCAGGACGCTTTCGTTGATCCGCTCCTCTGTAAGGGTGCCGTCCTCTACAGCGGTTAAGAGGGCTTGGAAGGCGTCTGTCTTGCTGGTAGGCATAAGGATCACATCACAGCCGGCCTGGACAGCCTTGAGAGCTGCCTCGCCGCAATCGTAGAAATAGGAGATGGCACCCATCTCGTGGGAGTCTGTTACGATGAGGCCCCGGAAGCCCAGCTCCTGACGGAGCATCCCGGTGACTACCTCGTAGGAGAAGTCGCAGGGATCCTCGTTCCCCGTGACCTGAGGCAGGGACATATGGGAGATCATGACCAGCTCTACCCCTGCCTCGATACCGGCACGGAAGGGGATGAACTCGGTCTCTTGCAGCTCCTGCACAGTTCTGTCACTGGAGGATCTGCCGTAATGGGAATCGGAGGATGTACTGCCGTGACCGGGGAAGTGCTTGAGGCAGGCGATCATATTGTTGTCCTGGAGGCCCTTGACCATCTGCACTACCATACGGGCGGCCAGGTCGGGATCGTCGCTAAAGGAGCGGCTGCCGATCTCTGTGTTATTGGGATCGGTAACCACGTCTGCAACGGGGGCGAAATCCAAATTGAAGCCTACACTTGCGATCCCATCGGCAAAGGCGGCACCCAGGTCGTAAACAGCCTGCTCATCTCCGGCCTCACCGTATTCCTCCATAGGCTCGGTCCAGGGGACAACATTAATCTTGTTCAAACGGGAGACATAGCCGCCCTCCTCGTCCACACCCAGGAAGGGGGGGATCTTGGAGTAGCTGAGGGTGTTGCTCAGCATGGAAGAGATCTGCTCTACGGAAAGGATGTGCTCATCGAAGTAGACCAGGCCTCCCACAGGGTACTGCTCCAATGCGGCACGGGTGCCGTCTCCGGCAATGGTAGGACCTGTGGTATCGGTCAGCTCGTCGGGTGTCAGGAAGATCATCTGCCACAGCTTCTCCTCTAAGGTCATGTCCTCCATAAGGGTCAGTGCCTGCTCCACATGAGGGGGCAGGGGAGGCTCGGTAGGCTCTGTGGTAGGTTCTGTAGTAGGCTCCGTAGTAGGCTCCTCTGTTGTAGGCGGCTCTGTAGAGGAGGATGCCTCGTGCTCCTCCTGGGCGGCAAGCTGAGTGGCGATCTCCCCAGTGTCTGTGGCAGGGACCCCCTTGCCCAGGCTCATGACGTACACCGCAAAGCAGGCGATCAGGATCACTCCGCAGAAGGCGGTGCCGATCAGGAACTTCTCCAGCGGGGATTTCTTGCCCCGGCGGCGCTTCCGTTTGTTCTGTTCTCGATTAGATGAATGGCTCACAGCTTTCCCTCCTGTGTATGGTGCATTTCTTTTCTATCATATCATACGACATTGGGGAGAAAAAAGCAAGCCCTTGAAATTAGTTTTTTCCGAAATCTTGACTTTTTTCCAAAGGACGGATATACTATAATCGTTAAAATGGTTAAGAATGTGCAATTTCTGCCCAGAGGGACTGACATAAGCAGCCCCTGTGAGACAGTGGACAAGAACAGGGGCGGCTCCTGCGAGCAGACCCCGGAGCAGTGAGGAAGATTATGGCGAAGAAACAAAGCTACGGAAACGAGAGTATTACCTCTCTGAAAAATGAAGATCGGGTCCGCCTCCGTCCTGCGGTTATTTTCGGCTCCGATGACCTGGTGGGCTGTCAGCACGCAGTGTTCGAGATCCTGTCCAACGCCATTGACGAGGCCCGTGAGGGACACGGTGATCTGATCATTGTGACCCGTTACGCAGATAAGAGCATCGAGGTAGAGGACTTCGGCAGAGGCTGTCCCGTAGACTGGAACGAGAAGGAGCAGTGCTACAACTGGGAGCTGGTCTTCTGCGAGATGTACGCCGGCGGCAAGTACGACAAGAGTGCCGGCGGCACCAATTATGAATATTCCCTGGGCTTAAACGGCTTGGGTACCTGTGCCACACAGTATGCCTCCGAATTTTTCGACGCTCGGATCTATCGGGACGGCTATAAGTACACCCTCCACTTTGAACGGGGGCGTATTGTAGGCAAGCTGAACAAGGAGTCTGCAGATCGGAAGAAAACAGGCTCCCTCTTCCACTGGAAGCCGGATCTGGATGTATTCACGGAGATCGACATTCCTGCGGAATACTATCTGGACGTGCTGAAACGGCAGGCTGTAGTCAATGCGGGGGTCACCTTCCGCTTCCGCAATCAGGTGGGCAACAAGTTCGAGACCACGGAGTTCCGTTATGAGAAGGGCATCGTGGACTATATCAACGAGCTCACCGAGGGCAATTCCTTCACCATGCCCCAGTATTGGGAGACGGAGAAGAAGGGTAGGGACCGTGCCGACAAGCCGGAATATAAGGTAAAGCTTACGGCCGCCCTCTGCTTCTCACGGAATCTCAACCGTCTGGAATATTACCACAACTCCTCCTGGCTGGAGCACGGCGGCGCCCCCGATCGGGCGGTCCGCAATGCCTTCGTCTATGCCATCGACGCTTACCTGAAGCAGAACGGCAAGTACACCAAGAGCGAGAGCAAGATCACCTTCCAGGATGTGGCGGATTGCCTGGTCATTGTGACCAACTGCTTCTCCACCCAGACCTCCTACGAGAATCAGACCAAGAAGTCCATTAACAACAAGTTCATCCAGGAGGCTATGACGGAATTCTTCCGTGAGCGGCTCCAGGTCTATTTTATTGAGAACAAGGCCGAGGCTGACAAGATCGCAGACCAGATCCTCATTAACAAGCGGAGCCGTGAATCTGCGGAGCACGCCCGTATTGCGGTCAAGAAGAAGCTGTCCGGCTCCCTGGACATTGCCAACCGTGTGCAGAAGTTCGTAGATTGCCGCAGCAGAGACTCCGGCAAGCGTGAGCTGTATATCGTCGAGGGTGATTCCGCTATGGGTGCGGTCAAGCTGTCCCGTGATGCGGAATTCCAGGGCATTATGCCTGTGCGGGGCAAGATCCTGAACTGCCTCAAGGCAGACTACGGCAGGATCTTCAAGAGTGATATTATTACGGACCTGCTCCGTGTTATGGGCTGTGGCGTAGAGACCAAGGACAAACGGGTCAAGGATCTGACAGCCTTTAGCTTAGAGGCCCTCCGCTGGAACAAGATCATTATCTGTACCGACGCCGATGTAGACGGCTTCCAGATCCGTACATTGATCCTGACCATGCTGTACCGCCTGGTGCCTACTCTGATCCGGGAGGGCTACGTGTATATCGCAGAATCTCCTCTCTTCGAGATCAATACCAAGGACAAGACCTTCTTTGCCTATAACGAGGCAGAGAAGACAGAGATCCTCAAGTCCATCGGAGACAAGAAGTACACCATCTCCCGTTCCAAGGGCTTGGGCGAGAACGAGCCGGAGATGATGTGGATGACCACCATGAATCCGGAGACCCGCCGCCTCATTAAGATCATGCCCGAGGATGCAGAGAAAACAGCCATCTATTTTGACCTCCTCTTAGGGGACAACCTCCAGGGACGGAAGGACTATATCGCCGAAAACGGCAGCCTGTATCTGGATATGGCGGATATCAGTTAACGGCTGATGAAGAAAATGATTTGGATCTTACTTGGAGTGGCTCTTTTGGGGCTGCTGTATATGCTGTGGGAGAACACCCACTTTGTTGTAACGGAATATGAATACAAAAACGCCGGAGTTCCCGAGGAAATGGACGGGCTGAGGATCCTACAGCTCTCCGATTGGCACGGTCAGTCCTATGGCAAGGACAACAGACGGCTCTTGGAGGCTGTGAGGAACTGCAAGGCAGACGTGATCATGATCACGGGGGATCTCATTGACAGCACCTTTACGGATACAGAGAAGGCACTGGCCTTTGCCAAGGCACTGACAGAGATCGCACCTGTCTATTACTGCACGGGCAACCATGAGCATCGGCTCAAGGCTGCCCGGCTGCGACAGTTCCTCAGGGACCTAACTGATGGGGGTGTCCATGTTCTGACGGATGACACTATGCCCTTCTACGGCGGGACTCTGGTAGGACTGAGGGATCCCGGCGGCAAGAAGCACACCCTCAGACGACTGGTAAAGGACAGGGCTCCGCAGGAGTTTATCCTCCTGATGAGTCACAAGCCCCATTATTTCGAGAATTATTTGGAAGCGGATCTGGTTCTTACGGGACACGCCCATGGGGGACAGGTGCGGCTGCCTTGGATCGGGGGTCTCTATGCCCCGGGGCAGGGCTGGCTCCCGGAGTATACCAAGGGCTTCTATACCATGGAAAACACCACCATGCTGGTAAGCCGAGGCATCGGCAACAGCCATCGGATCCCCCGAGTGTTTCATTTCCCCGAGCTGGTCCTGCTGACGATCCGCAGCGAATGAGAAAAGGATGTGAATCTCTTTGGCAAGAAAGAAAAAAGAACCTGAACTGAAAAAGAATATAGATACCTCCCGTGTGGAGGGCCTGCGGGCTGAGGTCCTGGAGCAGCCCATTACAGACACTCTGACTCTCAACTATATGCCCTACGCGATGAGCGTCATCGTATCCCGTGCCATCCCGGAGATCGACGGCTTCAAGCCCTCTCACCGCAAGCTGCTGTATACCATGTACAAGATGGGTCTGCTGAATGGCCCCCGTACCAAGTCTGCCACCATCGTAGGCAGGACCATGGCACTGAATCCCCACGGGGATGCGGCCATTTACGAGACTATGGTCCGTATGGCAAGGGGCAACGAGGCGTTGCTGGTTCCCTTCGTAGATTCCAAGGGCAACTTCGGCAAGGTCTATTCCCGTGATATGGCATACGCCGCCTCCCGTTATACGGAGGCCAAGCTGGAGAGCATCTGCCAGGAGTTCTTCCGAGACATTGACGAAGAAACTGTGGATTTTGTCCCCAATTATGATAATACTACACAGGAGCCTACTTTGCTTCCTACGGTATTCCCCAATGTGCTGGTATCTGCCAACATGGGCATTGCTGTCGGTATGGCAAGCAATATCTGCTCCTTTAACCTCCGTGAGGTCTGCAAGGCTACCATTGCCTGGATACGGAATCCCAACTGCGATCTCCTGGAGCTCATGCCTGCCCCGGACTTCTCCACCGGGGGTGAGATCCTCTATGATCCCCGTGAAATGGAGGAGATCTACCGTACGGGACGCGGCAGTATTAAGCTCCGCGGCCGCTGGCGTTACGTCAAGGAGGGGAACCTCATCGAGATCTACGAGATCCCCTATACCACCACCATCGAGGCCATTATGGACAAGGTGGCGGAGCTGACCAAGGCAGGGAAGATCCGTGAGATCTCCGATATGCGTGACGAGACGGATCTGAACGGCTTAAAGCTGACCATTGACCTAAAGCGTGGAGCAGACCCGGACAAGCTCATGCAGAAGCTTTTTAAGTCCACACCTCTCTTAGACAGCTTCGGCTGTAACTTTAACCTGCTGATCGCCGGCATGCCCCGTGTCCTGGGTGTCCGTGAGATCATTGAGGAATGGACCGCCTGGCGTACCGACTGTGTCCGCCGCCGTGTTTACTACCGCAAGCAGAAGAAGGCGGAGAAGCTCCACCTCTTAAAGGGTCTGCGTCGGATCCTCCTGGATATTGACAAAGCCATCCATATTATCAGAGAGACGGAGTCTGACGAGGAGGTCGTCCCCAATCTGATGATCGGCTTCGGTATCGACAAGGTCCAGGCAGAGTTCGTTGCGGATATTAAGCTCCGCAACATCAACAAGGAGTATATTCTCAAGAAGACCAACGAGGTCGAGGACCTGGAGAAGGAGATCCAGGACCTGGAGGATACCCTCCGCAGTGAGAAGAAGATCCGTAATATCATTATTAAGGAACTGGAAGCCATTGCCGACAAGTACGGCAAGGACCGCAAGACCGGCCTTGTCCAAGGCAGCGAGGCAGAAGAAGAGGAAGAGGAGGAAGCCATCCCCGACTATGCCGTTACGGTATTCGTATCCAAGGAGGGCTATTTCAAGAAGATCACGCCCCAATCCCTCCGTATGTCCGGGGAACAGAAGTTCAAGGAGGGAGACAGCCTCAGTTTCTCCCTGGAGACCTCCAATACCGCAGAGCTCCTGGTCTTTACGGATCAGTATCAGGTCTACAAGGCCCGCTGCTCCGATTTCGAGGACAGCAAGGCCTCTGTCCTGGGGGACTACCTGCCGGGTAAGTTAGGCTTCGAGGAGGGTGAGTCTGTGCTGCAGGTCTGCTTCCCCGGAGACTACAGCGGCAATATGCTCTTCATCTACGAGAACGGAAAGGTGGCCAAGGTAGAGCTGTCTACCTATCAGACCAAGTCCAATCGCCGCAAGCTGACGGGAGCCTACTGCGACAAGAGCCCCCTAAAGGCGGCCTTCCTCCTAAAGGAAGATGCCCAAATGGTCCTGTACTCCACGGAGAACCGTGCTCTGATCTTCTCTACGGCACAGCTTACGCCTAAGACCACCCGCACCACCCAGGGTGTAGCGGTCCTGACACTGAAGAAGAAGCACCTGCTCTATCGGGCAGCCCTGTTGGAGAACAGCGGCATTGTGAATCAAGCACGCTACCGCACCAAGGCACTCCCTGCCGCCGGTGCACTCCTGAAGCCGGAGGACGGAGACGAAAAACAGTTAGAAATGGAGCTGTGATCTATGCAATACACCAAGAAAGAAATCATTCGCAATATGCTGCTGGTGGTTCTCGGCAGTCTCATTTCCTCCTCGGGCTTCGTCATGTTCTTTGAGCCTGCGGGGATCAACTGCGGTGGTATCAGCGGTGTTGCCATGCTGATCAAATATATGGCAAAGAGTCCCTTTGTCACCATCGGCCTTGTCAGTGCGGTGATCAATATCCCCCTGTTCTTAGTGGGCTTTAAGAAGATCGGCAAGTACTTCTTCTTCGGCTCCATGCTGGGCATGGTGGTTTCGGCTCTGGGCTTTGACCTGCTGGGTGCGCTCCTGCCGAGCCCCAAGGTGGAGCCTCTGATTGCGGTTATTTTCGGTGCCACCATTATTGGTGTAGGCTTGGGCACGGTGTTCCTTGCAGGGGCTTCCACCGGCGGCGTGGACATTCTGGCCCGACTGCTGAAGCTGAAGTTCCGCAACTGCCCCATCGGCAAGCTGATCTTAGCCTTCGATATGGGCACTGCAGTTGCTACGGGTATTGTGTATAAGGATTTCAACAACACCCTGTACAGTGCCCTGGCTCTGTTCCTGGTCTCCGTGGTCCTGGACTACGTGATCTACAGCATGGACTATGCCAAGGTAGCCTTTATTATTTCCGAGAAGGCGGAACAGGTGGCTAAGACCATTGACGTGGATATGGACCGCGGTGTGACCTTCCTTAAGGGAGAGGGCTATTATAAGAGAGGCGAGAAGAATATTATCCTCTGCGCCGTAAAGCGGAAGCAGCTTGCCCAGCTCAAGGAGCTGGTCTACCGTGTGGATCCCCAGGCCTTCGTGATCCTGCAGGATGCCCACCAGGTCCTGGGGGACGGCTTTAAGCGGTATGACCGCTTCGAGCTGTGATCGGGGGCGGCACCATGAAACGGCTGATCCCCCTCCTTCTTCTGCTCCTGCTGTTGACAGGCTGCCATATGGAGAAGGAGTATTTATCCGTCCGTCCCCACGTGGAACAACAGCAGTGGGAGACGGAGTCCGGGGACCCGGAGGCCCCTCCTGTGGTCAGCAACCGTCTGGAGCTGCGAGGAGCCATTCTTACCTTTATTGAAAACTGGCAGGAGCAGGGCAGGATCCTGATCCGAGACTACGAAGGGGAGCTGGAGCAGAACCTGGAGGAAGCCATGGATTACGCCACCCGTCAGCATCCTACGGGAGCCTATGCCGTAGACTATGCTGACAGCGAGCTCCTGGAGGAGGACGGACAGCTCTCAGTTCAGATCTCCATTGTGTTCCGCCGCTCCCCCGGTGAGATCCATTCCATCGTCCTGGTGGATGACAACGAAGCCGCCGTTGGGAAGATCCGGGAGGCCCTGGACAACTTTAATAATGCCCTTACCCTGCGGATCCGACATTACAGTGATGAGGATATGGAGGAGAGGATCACCGAGCTCTGTATGGAGAATCCCCGGACGATCCCCTGCATTCCCGATTGCTCCGTGAAGCTCTACCCCGACACCGGGGACCATCGGATCCTGGAGCTCCATTTTACCTACCCCGAGTCCAGGGACTCCATGCGTTCCAAGCTCCAGGAGATCCAGACCCTCTTCGGCTCTGCACAGAAACGGGTGGAAATGGAGCAGACCCCCTACGAGAAGGCCGGTCTGCTGTACCGCTACCTGGTCAGACGGAAGGGCACCTTGACAGATACACAGCCTCCGTTGCCTGTGTACAGCCTCCTGGCAGACGGCATTGCTCATGACCTGTCCCTGGCAATGTTCTATGACGAGCTGTGCGAAAACACAGGGGTAAGCTGTGAGATCATAACAGGGACCAAGGGGGGCAGGACATATTACTGGAACTTCTTGACCATTGAGGAGGAGAACTTCCACCTGGATCTGCGACGGGGCATGGAGCAGGGACAGTGGAACATGACAGCCCTCTATGACGAGGATCTCTTGGCAGAGGGCTACGAATGGGATATGACCTCAGCTTCGGCACCGAAGCCTGTGGAGGAGACCCCTCCCACAGAGTCGGAGGGGACCGACTCTGAGCCTACAGTCACTGTAACAACAGAGCCCACACCCACAGAAGCGGAGCCTCCCACAGAGTCCACTCCCCAAACGGAGACAACAGAACCTATTACCGAAACAGACCCTTCCACAGACCCCTCTGAGCCAACGGCTCAGGAGGAGTCAATGATATCCGGTCCCTTCGGCAACGGATGATATGCCCTACGGGCATGATATCGGCGAGGCAGATGATATATGCTACGCATATGAAGGGGAACGGATTTTATATCATATGGCCTTGGCGATATATCATTGAATACTTTCAATAAAAAGCTCCTCCGCAGATCCTTGGGTGGATCTGCGGAGGAGCTTTGGATTCTTACCACAGCTTTTTGCGTTCAGAGGTGTTCTTGTATTTTTTGAAGCGGTATTCCCAGTGATTGGAACGCCAAGAAATACGCCGTGACAACAGGGCATCCAATAGGACACAGGGAATATCTATCCATATTCACACCTCTCTCCCGTCAATAGCCCACTGCAACGCCGAAGAGGAGGACTCCCATGGTCAGCAGGAAGACGAAGAGCTGCAGCTTCCAGGTCCACTTGACCCACTTGCCGTAGGAAATATTGGCCATGGACAGGCCGATCAGGAGGACGGGATTGGTGGGGATAATGGCATCGGAGAAGCCGTCTGCCATACAGTAGGTCAGAATGACCAGAGAGGGAGAGATCCCCAGTGCCATGGCAATGGGCATGACGATGGGCATGACCAGGACGATCTTGGCAGAGGCAGAGCCGATGAAGATCTGGAGGAACAGGATCAGCAGGTAGATCAGCAGGATCACCAGGAACTTGCTCTTCCCCTCCAACAGGGTCAGTGCGAAGTGCATGACCGTATCTAAGATCCCGCTCTCCACCATGACCAGCTTCACAGAGGAGGCCAGGGCGATCATAACCACAGCAGGGAGCATGGCAACAGCACCCTGCACAATGGGCTTGAATACGTCGGCGGCCCTTGAGCATACCATCAGCCCGGCCATCACGCCGAAGATCAGGAAGCTGCCTGCCAAAATAGGGATGGCAAGGGAGGAAATAGAACGGATGGTAGCCACTGCAAGGAGAACCAGGATCTGAACGGCGAAGAAGCCGCCGTAGATCCGGAAGCTCCGTGCCTCTGAGGGATTCAGCTCACTGCTCTGCACGTTGACAAAAACACGCTTCTGCATATCCACATCGTAGCTCAGGGACTTAGAGGGAGCCTGATCCAGCTTCCGCTTGTAGGCTGTAAGGAAGATGCAGACCGTAACAAATACCAGACCGAAGAACACCAGCCGCAGCCACAGCCCATCAGAGGGGCTGACTCCCATATACTGAGAAGCCAAACCAACGGAGAAGGGATTGGTAATGGCGGCAGAGAAGCCGAAGCAGGCGGCCAGCAGACAGGTGCCCAGACCCATCATAGTGTCCATACCCATGGACAGCATAAACAGGATCATAATAGGAAGCAGGGTTACCAGCTCCTCGAACATACCGAAGAAGCTGCCGAAGAGCATGAAGATCAGCACCGTAATGCAGATCACAGGCTCCTTCCGCCCCTTGAGACGGCGGATGATCTGGGAGATGAAGATCCGCACGCCCCCGGTCTTTTCCAACAGGTTAAAGATGCCGCTCATGATCAGCAGGAACAGGCTGATCATGATAATGGTGAGGCCGTCCTCGGAGCAGAAGACCCGAAGAGGTGCTGTAAGCACACGCCACAGGGAGATCCCTTCTACAGCGCCCTGCTCATAGGTGCCTGTCAGGATCACTCCCTGCACATCACGGCTGAAGCTGCCCTGAGGGACCACATAGGACAGCCCTGCAGACACAGCCAATATGGTGGCAAGGACCAACACTACCGTTATAAAGGACCGCAGGCTGATATTGGAGAAGGCCTGTTCCTTATTTACCCGTTTCTCGGTTTTCTCCATAAGGATCTTCCTTTCTCTTTCTGAATTTAAAAAGGGATCAGTTGCGTTCTCGGTGGTCGTGGAGGATGGCGGAGGCCATGTACCATTGGACACAGGAACGGGTGTTTTCGGGGACGAAATAATGGATCTCGCTTCCTTGGTAGACCTCGAAATTCTCTCCTGCACCGAACAGGAGGCGGTAGACCTTGTCTATGGGGAAGAACGTCTCTGTTTCTGCCCCGTCAACGGTGCCCCTGTAGGAAAGGCCTCTGCGGTCCAGACGGCACAGGCCCTCTCCTGCAGGACGGGTTAGGGACTTTCCGTCCCGGGAGGGCAGGCGGAGCTTGACCCGGGATTCCAGGACGTAGTCCGGGTCAGCAAGGATCTCCTGCTCCAGAGCGGCCCGCTGTGCCTCATACCACTTGCCGGGATGGGCATAGAGGAAGCCCTTGTCAAAGGAATATCTTTCGTCAAGGGTGGTTAGGGGACCGCAGTGCTCACAGGACAGGGTCTTGCCCTTGGCGGTGAGGCAGAATTTGCCATTGCACTTAGGACAGGTGGTGAGGATGTTCTCCAGACCCTCTGCCATACGCTTGGAGCGGTAGCGGAGGTCGGGCTTGGCTTCCAGCCACAGATGCTCGTCGTAATAGAGACGGTCCTCCACAGTCTCCCGGATCTCACGGACAGACAGCTTCTGCAGGTCCTCGGGGGTAAAGAGGAGGTCCAGCTCTGCCTCTACTACGGAGCCGCGGCGGAAGCCCTTGCCCCACTTGGGATCGGCAAGGTAGTCGCCGCTGAGCTTGACGGTATAAATGGGGACGCCGGACTTCTTGAGGAAGGGGAAGGTGCCCTCTTGAATGTCCTCAAAGGTGCCTGCAGTAGACAGCCGTGCCTCCGGCATCATAGCCAGGCTCCGCCCCTCCTTCAGCACACGGAGGCAGTTCTTGGTGCTCTCCAAGTCCAGGGCGAACATACTCTTGGGGAAGCAACCCAGTTTCTGCAGGAGCTGGCCAACGAATCTGTGGTAGAAGTACAGCCTTGCCACAACGAAGTTGGGACGGATCTTTAGCAGGAGGGTCTCTGCAAAGAGGAAGTCGATAAAGGAGCCGTGGTTACACAGGATAATAGAGGGCTTCTCAGGGTCATGCCCCACCTTGTTGACGGATCTGACACGGACGCCTCGCAGGAGGAACAGGAGCCTACAGCCCCAATACAGGGGCAGGAGGAGCCAAGGGCTCGCAGGCTGCACCGTAGTCCTGGAGGAATAGGGGGGCTTGGAGGCGAAGGCGTTGATCTTGGCAAAGATCCACTCCCGTTTCAGAGACAGGAGGATCAGCAGACCGATTAGCACCAGGAACACACACAGGGAGAAGAACCAGGAGGCGGTTAGGGTCATATTCCCCAGTCCCACGCCGATGCATATAGAGGGAATGGCCCCCAGGAAGGTCACAATGATATACCGATGATACCGCATCCCCAAGCCTGCGGCAAAGAAGCAGATCATGCCATAGGGAATGGCAGGGAGGAAATACAGCAGCAGGATCACGGCAATGATACGGGAGGAATTTGCCAGCTTTTCAAGATCGAAGGTAAGATTTCGGGTAAAGTAGTTCCGCAGCCGATTGCCGAAGGTCCGATACAGCACGAAGATCACCGTGTTCCCCACCAGCACCCCTGCGGCACAGCAGATCAGACCGATGGGGAAGCCGAAGGCCAGCCCTGCCAGGACCTGGATCGGCTCTGCAGGGATCACCGTACACACCACCTGGACCATAGAAAGGGCGGCAACGGTAATATATCCCCCCAACCCCAGGTCCATAAGGCGGTCTCGCAGCTCGTCGTTACTCAGCTCCCCGGAAAACAGCTCCTTGATCAGCTGTGCATTGTCTCCCGACAAGAGGAAGAAGACCGACAGAAGAGCGAGAAACAGAATGACGGAAAATATGATCTTTCGTTTGGATCGTAATTTTGTCATAGGATCCTCCGTGAATTTACAGAATATTCACATTCATTATATCATAAATCGACAGGATATCAAGAAGCTTTTCGTGATGGAAGAATTTTCTTCTTTTGCAGAGAAAAAGGGACTGCTCTTGAGATGCTTGGCATCTCTTGAGACAGTCCCTTGTGCGGGCTATTCTTCGTAGGTTCGCAGGGGCCTTACCTCGTTGCCGTCGGTGGAATACACGGCCTCTGCATCCGGGTCCAGGGAGCCGTAGCAGGGATCCTCGGCTCTGTAGAACACGCAGGTTCCGCAGGAGGAGGAGATCTTACGGGGCACGGGAGCCATACGGGCCTCCACACCGGCCTTGCTTAAGGTGCGATGGGTCTTCAGTGCGGCCAGGTGGGTGTGGAAGGTGGCGATGTACTGTGTCATTTGGTCAGAGTCAGGGAGAACTCATCGTCCTCCAGCTCCTTGACCTGTACCTGATAGCCTGCGTTGTTGGCGAAACGGGTCACGTTCTGTACAGCGGTATTGTTGTCAACCAGGACCTCCAGGGTCTTGGGATCGTTCTTCTTAACCTCCTGCTGGACCTTCAGTACGGGAAGGGGGCAGGCAAGGCCTCTTGCATCTACCATAGTATTACTTTTCCTTTCTGAGATTGGTAACGGAGATCAGTGCCAGGAGCACCAGGCAGATAATGACAGCGGCTGGACCGTTGGCACCTGCACCGGCACCGGAGGAAGCAGTCTTAAGAGTGTGAGCCAGACCGCCGCCTACGATCATGCCGAATACGGTAACAGCGGAGTCGGTGTTACCTTCGCCGGCAAGGATGAGCTGACGGAGAGGACAGCCGCCCAGGAGGCAGGAGCCCCAGCCGACAATGGCCATGCCCAGGAAGTTCCACAGCCACTGGGTATGTGCAACAGGCTGACCCTCGAAGCCCCAGGTCAGGGTACCACGGATGGCATTGCCCACCAGAACAGCAACCAGGACACAGCCGAAGCCTGCCAGCAGGCCGAATTCCTTAAACAGGATGCTGTCACGGATGCCGCCGACCATGCACAGACGGCTTCTCTGTGCCAGGACACCGACTACGATGGCGATGATCAGAGCCAGAGCCCAGGGAGCGGCCTTGTTGCCGGGAGCTGCGCCGGAGACGTAGAGGACGGAGCCTGCCAGGGACAGGACGAAGAGTGCGATCATGATCACGGGGAATACCAGACCCTCGGACTTGGACTGCTTATAAGCACGGCCCAGGGAGAAGTTGGCCTTGAGGAAGAGGATGCCCACAAGGATGCCGACGACAAAGCCTGCCAGACCGATGATGGCGTTTAGGTCGCCGCCGCCGATACGGATGACCATACGGAGGGGGCAGCCCAGGAATACCAGAGCACCGACCATGACGACCATACCCAGGACAAAGCGGGTGAAGGGGGAGCTGCCGCCCTTGGGCTTGAATTCCTTGCCTACAAAGGCCATGATACAAGCACCTGCAATGAGACCTACGATCTCGGGGCGGAAGTTGGACAGAGTGCGGAGGGTCTCGCCGGCATCGTTGGTGGTGCCGGCACCCTGGAGACCCAGAGCTCCTGCGATGTCACGGAGGAAGCAGGCAATACAGAAGCCCATGTTGCCGGGGTTGCCCTTTGCGGTGAGGACCACTGCGGCGGTGCCCACCAGCAGACCGCAGAGCATCACCAGCCAGTTGCGCTTGATGAAGTTCTCTTTTTTCATGTTTGTGATATAACCTCCTAATCGTTATACTATTGATAGTATAACGATTAGGAGGCCTTTTGTCAAGTGGTGTATTACAGCTGCCAGGAAATTTCTTCCGCCCCGTGGGCTTTTAGGAAGGCGTTGGCTTGGGAGAAGTGCCTGCAGCCGAAGAAGCCCCGATAGGAGGACAGGGGGCTGGGGTGAGGGGCCGTAAGGATCAGGCGGGGAGCGTCGGTCTTTAAGAGGGCGGCCTTCTTCCGGGCCTGGGAGCCCCACAGGAGGAATACGATGGGCTGTGGCAGGCGATCGGTCGCCTCAATGACAGCATCTGTGAAGCGCTGCCAGCCGAAGTCTGCGTGGCTGTTGGCACTGCCTCTGTCTACGGTCAGTACGGTGTTGAGCAGCAGGACCCCCTCCTCTGCCCAGGCTGTCAGATCTCCGTGGGAGGCAGGACAGAGACCTATATCGTCCTCCAGCTCCTTATAGATATTCCGCAGAGAGGGGGGGAGAGGACAGCCCTTGGCTACAGAGAAGGCGAGGCCCATAGCCTGCCCCGGCTGATGATAGGGATCCTGCCCCAGGATCACTACCCGTACAGACTCTGCCGGCGTGGCCTCCAGGGCAAAGAGCTCCCTCCCCTTGGAAGGATAGACCTCCCCCACAGCCCGTGCGGCAGCCACCCTTTCCTGCAAGTCCTTATAATACGAAGCAGAAAATTGTTCCTCCAATAACATAGCCCAATCCATAAAGCTTCTCCTTTCAAACAAGAGTCAAACATAATGACATTATATCAGAAATTGGGAGTTTCGGCAACGGAGATTTTGTGATATAATGGGGGAAAAGGAGGAATGCCTTATGTTGACACAGATCATTGAGATCTTAAAGGAAAGATACCCGGAGCCCAAGTGTGCTCTTAATTACGAAAAGGATTACGAATTGATGATCGCAGTACGCCTGTCTGCCCAGTGCACCGATGCACGGGTGAACCTGGTGACCCCTGCCCTCTTTGCCAAGTATCCCACCTTAGAGACCTTTGCAGAAGCAAGGCTTGAGGATGTGGAGGAGCTGGTCCATTCCTGCGGCTTCTATAAGCACAAGGCGCGGGATATTATTCTGGCCTGTCAGATGCTTCGGGATGTGTACGGGGGACAGGTCCCCAATACTATGGGGGAGCTGCTTAAGCTCCCCGGAGTAGGGAGAAAGACGGCCAATCTCCTCCTGGGGGATCTCTACGGACAGCCTGCGGTGGTCTGTGATACCCATGTGATCCGTATCTCCAACCGCCTGGGCCTTGCCAAGGGGAAGGAGCCTGAGAAGGTGGAGCAGCAGCTTCGGTCCATATTGCCCCCGGAGGAAAGCTCCCACTTCTGCCACCGCATCGTCCTCTTCGGCAGAGATACCTGTATCGCAAGAAGCCCCAAATGCACCGCCTGCCCCCTCAGACCCTTCTGCAAGGAATTTACAGGAACGTAAATTCCAATTTATCGCTCCCTTCGGTTGCAATAAATCGGAATAATGAAAAATGAATGATGAATGATGAAGAATGAATATTTTCGGTGTCGGCTCCGCCGACGAAATGAAAAAGGGTACGTTTTATATGGCGAAGCCATTATTTTAAATCCATCCCGAAGGGATACTACAATTATTCATTATTCACTCAAATTCCGAAATAAGAGAGCCGGAGGCTTTTTGGCCTCCGGCTTGGGGTTGTATTTGGTTATTCGGCCTTGAGGCTGTAGGCGGTGCCGGGGACGAGCTCTGTGGCGTCGATGCCGGTCATGGCATATTCGCCGTCGATGTAGAAGGCCCAGTACTTGCCGTCCTTGTCGTAATCATAGGTCTTGCCGTTGACGCATTTGACGTACAGACCCATATCCTGGGGTTCTCCTGCAATGAGCTCCAGCTCCAGGAGGGCATCGCCAACGATGGTCTTGTCGGTGCGAATGGTGGCAGTGGCTTGGTTGCCCTCGGCATCGGTGACCGTAAGGGTGAACTCCTTGCTGCCGCTGCCTAAGGTATCGCCGTCTGCGAAGGTCTTGGTCTCCCATTGGGGGGCCTTGTTGTCGCTACACCCGGTAACGCTCAGTGCCATAGCCGCAATCAGCACTGCGCACAGGATCAGCGACAGCGTTCTTTTGATGCTGTGCTTCTTCATTGTGCATTCTCCTTATTCAAAATAAACTTGGTCTGTCCCGGCTCGGAACCGCAAGCCATAGGGACCGTGTGTTCTGCGGATCTTCCGACTGGGTACGAAGCACCTCTGCCTTCTCGGATGGCTCCAATGGCATGGTCCCCAACCTGCGGCGGTGGGTAAGAGGAGATCTGTATATGTACCTCACGGCGACGGTCTCGTACAGGAGTTGCACCTGTTTCCCCGAAGAACACTGCCATTATACCACGGCACCCCCCGGAAAACAAGGGGGGTGCCAAAAATAATTAAGCCTTTCTTACATAGAGAATGCCCAGGGTGCCCTCGCCGCAGTGGCAGGTAATGGTGCCGCCGGCAGTGGTCTCGTACATACGGGCAAAGTCACAGCACTCGTTGACCGTATTCTTGACGATGTCCACGGTCTGCTGATCTACCTTGGTATGGGTGACGAAGATCTCGTGCTTCTCCAGGTCCTCCGGCTGAGAGAGCCGATCCCGTACATAGGCCTCGATGCTCTTGTTGTAGCTGCCGCGGTACTTCTTGCCGATCTCCATCTTGTTGTCTGTGACTTCGATGCAGGGCTTGAGACGGAGGAGGTTTGCACCCAGAGCCTTGACCATGGAGCAACGGCCACCCTTGACCATGTAGTCCAGCCGATCCAGGAGGAAGCTGGCATCCACACGGGAGGCGAAGTCGGAGAGCTTGCTACACAGCTCCTTGGGATCCTGCTCGGTCCGTGCCAAACGGCAAGCCTCCAGGACTACGTGGCCCTGGCCTGTGGACAGGTTACGGGAGTCTACGACGTAGACATTGGAGAACTCCTGTGCGGCAATGGTGGCATTCTGATAGCAGGAGGAGAAACCGGAGCCTAAGCTGATATGGACCAGAGCGTCGCAATCCTTGCTCAGCTGGGCGAAATATTCCTCGTATTCGCCTACGGGAACGGCAGAGGTGGTACACAGGGGATTCCCTGCAGCTACATGGGCGTAGATCATCTCGGGGGTAATGTCCACACCGTCACGGAAGCTCTTGTCACCCATGTTGACGATAAGGGCCTTGATGGAAATATGGTTTTCCTCAATGAGTCGGGAGGAAAGATCACAGGTGCTGTCGGAAGAAATTCTGATATACATCGTTAGATCCGCCTTTACAATCAAAATATAGGTATGCAGAGTAGTATGTTCTGAAGGAAATTATATTATTTTAGAGAATTTCTGTCAAGTACAGTTGATTTCTTCTGCCCAATGTGTTATAGTTATACTGAGGTGTTATGCCATGAATGTAATTGATCGCTATTTTTTATATATTCAACAAATCAATGAGGGCCTCCGCCCCGTGCCCCGGGGGATCACCCTGACTCATGAATCTCCCCTTGCAAGGGCAGGGGAGCTCCAGGAGCAGATCATGGAGATGGGGGTCCCTGCCTTTGTCAGCCTCTGTGCCGCACAGGACGGCGAGACCTTGACTCCCGAGGAGCTGGAGAGCTTCCGTCAAGAGGACCTTGCGGCAGCTCTGCAGGCTATGCTGACCCCTCCTCAGGAGGAACAGGAGCCGGCGGAGGATCCCTCCGCTCCTCCGCAGATCTCTGAGCCCGATGGACCCCGTTCCGTATACGAGGTATTGATCGACTGCTGCAGCCTGGATGAGAAGCTTATGTACTACCTCATCGACGTACTCAAGCGGCGGGCAGAGGAGGAATTTCAGAAACTGGCACTGGTCACCACTCGCAAGGCCTTCACCGCCGGGGACTTCCTCTATTGGTTCGGCACCAAGGAGAGCAGAGCTTCCCGTGAGGAGCTGATCTGCGTGACCCTTATGGATGCCTGCTTCGACCGACTTGCCAAGGACGGGCAGGTAGAGCTGATCGCAGCCCTCCTGTCCGGGGACCGTACCACCTTCGAGCTGTTCCGCTGTGATGCCCCGGAGCTGGTCCACCTGCCTCAGGCTACCTATGAGTGGTTCGAGGAATATTATTTGCAGGGACTCTATCCCCTGCGATATATGCTGAAATTTAACGGTGTAGACATACCCAAGGAGGATGTACAATGACTCATTCCCAGCTTGCGAAGAAGAATTTTGAATCCGGCTGCAACTGTGCCCAGGCGGTGCTCCTGGCCTTCTCCGATGTGACCGGCCTGGATGAGGGAACGGCTATGAAGCTTGCGGCCTCCTTCGGCGGCGGCATGGGCAAGCTCCGTGAGGTTTGCGGTGCTCTGACAGGTGCCTTTATGGCGGCAGGCATGATCTGTGCCGATGACCACGTTCCCACCCAGGAGGACAAGGCAGCCCATTATGTCAAGATCCGCAGTCTTGCACTCCGCTTTAAGGAGGAGAACGGCTCCTACCTCTGCAGAGAGCTGCTGGAGGGGGTCCCTGTATCCAAGGAGCCCGACCCCGAGGAACGGACGGAGCAGTATTACAAGAAACGCCCCTGCGGCGAGCTCTGCGCCATAGCCGCCCAACTCCTGGACGGACTCCTGGAGGAGTAAGCAACAGAAAACGAGCCTGCTTTTATGATGGAAAACATCATAAGAGCAGGCCGTTTTTATTTTTTCAGAAAATTCCAACTTATCGAGCTGTTTGAAAAGGCACAAACCATCAAATCACGCACTATCCCGTAGGGCAAGCTGCCTTCAGCTTGCCCTACGACAGCTCATTGCTATGAAAGGGGATGGGGTTATCGAAGGGCGGCCATGACGGCGGTCTTGATCTCCTTCATGCCTCGGATGGTGGGGTGGTCTCCCATTTTGTCTATATGGTCAAAGGTAACGGGGATCATGTTATGATGCTTGCAGGCCAGGAGCATACCTTGGGTGATATCCGGCTTCAGGCCGTTGTTGATGAGACAGTAGATCTGTGCATCAGGGACACAGTCACGGAGCTCCTTGAAGAAGCAGCAAAGAGCCGGAAGGACAAAATACAGGTCCTCCTCCCTCCAAGCCGCCAATTGAAGCTCTCCCAGCGGAGCCTGACACCAGCAATCGTTGGTGCCGCCGAAGACAAAGACACTGTGGATCTCATTGTCCCGGAAGAAGCCCTGCTCCTTCATACACCGCAGGCGGTAAATAAAGGACGAGGTCCGGGAGCAATCCTCCCCGTCATATCCCCGATATCCAATGGGTGCACCGCACCAGCTCTCATTAAGGAGCAGATGAAAGCCCCCTTCCTCCATGACCTGATACCACCAGGTATCACAGACTCGGGTCAGATCCGTCTCACGGATGAGCTCCTCTGCATAGTAGACCTCGTAGCCTTCGGGAACGTAGCCCCGGAAGGTAGAATAGCTGTCACCTATGATCAGTGCATTCTTTTTCATGATTAGATTCTCCTGTCAAAAATAACTATCTTGGAGGTGTCTTGAGGTATCAAGGGTGAGCTTGCGATATCCATAATACTAATACTAATTCTAATACTAATACTAAAACTAATACTAACTCTAATCTCTTTATCTCTCGGAGGCAAGTGTGGCGTTGGTTCTTGTTACAGGAGGCTGTGGGTCTATTCCATATGTGCCACCCTGCCCCAGGGAGGTTGGACCATGTCGTTATTCAGGAGCCACAGGACGGGGATCCCCATTGCGGCGGACTCCTGTGGGAAGGGGGCATAGCCGTCTGTAAGGATGACCACATAGTTAGGCCGGGGGTCATACATATGGATTCTGATATACTCAAAGATCACCCCGAAGTCTGTGCCGCCACCGCCGTAGGGAGGGATCTTCAGCAGGGAGTCCACGTCCTCGAAGGCCTTGGGAGGGACTACCACCGTATCGAAGTAGCCCAGCCAGCCGCGGAGCTTGCCGTTAAACTGCTCTATGGCACCCTTGATCTCCCCTATGGCCTCTGTAAGCTGTTCGTCAGCGACGGAGCCGGAGGTATCCACCATAAAGAGGATATGGAATACCTCGTCCCCCTCCCCCTCCTGGTTATAGTCCGGCAGGAAGAAGGGGGTGTCTGTGAATCTGCGATCCGGGGGAGAGAAGGAGTAGTCGTTGATCTCCGGCTGGATGAACTCGTTAAGGATGAGCCGCCAATCGATCCGGGGCTCTGTCAGCTCCCTTAGGATCCGCTGGGCAAAGCCGGGGATCAGACCGCGGCTGTTGGAGGGGTCACGGATCTCCACTGCACGGGCGGCCTGTACCACACGGGCGGTCCAGGTCTCCCGAAGCTCCGGGTCCGATTCCACCGACCACAGGGAATGGTCGTCCCGATAGGTTCCCTTGCCACCCTTGACAGGGTGGACCATATGGGAGCTGCCCTTGTGGCCCTTTTTGGCAGAGCATGAGGGATCCAGGAGCATTTCGTAGACCTGCTCGGCACTGTAATGATAGCCCTCCTCCCCGTCGGGTGCTAAGTGCATAGAGGCACCGCCGAATTTGGCAATGGAAATAGAGGACAGGTCCATAGCATTCTCCTGTAAAATAATGGAATTGACCACAATGTCACAGGCAATATTGAACCGCTCATGATCCCGATGCTCTCCACGGGCGCAGTGCTGCAGGGCGGCGTGGAGGACCTCGTGGAGGAGGACAAAGTCCAGCTCCTTGTCCGAAAGATCCATCATAAAGGAGGGGGAGAAGTAAATAAAGGTGCCGTCTGTGGCAGCAGTCTCCATAGACTCAGCCAGCTTGAACCGCATCTTCATCAGCAGCAGACCGTAGAAGCCGTGGGTGCTCAGGAGCCGCATACGGGACAGGAGGAGTCTGCGGACAAAGTCCTTCCTCTGCTTCTCAGACAGTTCCATTGAGCACACTTCCTTTGGTAGCGAGCCAGCGGGTAAATTCCGGGAGGGTCATAAGCTTCTGCCGATAATTCTCCTCTAAGTACATATAGTCCTTCATGAGCATAATAGCAAAATCCGGGGGCAGCTGATCCGCATAGACGATGGAATTGGCAATGGCCTCCAAATCGTCCTTGTTCTCACGGGCGTAGGCCGTCATGGCGGCACACAGGGCATAGATCCCGTCCGGCTCCCGAGGGGGCGCAGGAGACAGACCCTCAAAGATATCCTCCATCCGAGGCAGAGACTGAAAGACCTTGCACCATGAGCGGAATTCTATAGCCATGCCTACCCCTACCAGGCCTGCAACCAGGCTGTAGACCTTGTCCATGTCGTCCCCTACGGCGGTCAGGAGCTTGCTGACCATTTCCCAGGAACGGGGGGTAGCAAAGGCAAGCTCCTCCGTAGCCCCATTGAACTTCATAAGATGGTCCCGACGGAAGGACAGGAAGCCCAGGACCTTGGGATGGATCCCTGCACGGAGAGCCCACAGCTTCCATGCAAGGAAGCTGCCCTCTACCTGGATATGTAGGAGACGGTTTGCCAGGGCCTTGGGCATCTTATAGGTAACAGACTTGTCCGTGGTGCGGTTGCCCGCTGCGATCACGATACAGTTATCCGGCAGGCTGTGCTCTCCTACAGTCCTGTCCAGGGTGATCTGATATGCCGCCGCCTGGACAGAGGGAGGTGCCGCAGAGATCTCGTCTAAGAAGAGGATGTTCACAACATCCTGCCCCTCCTCCATGTGGAAGATCTTAGGCTTGAGCCACACGGCAAGGGTCTTGTTCTCATTGGCAGTGGGGATGCCGCGGAGGTCGATGGGGTTGAACAGCAGGAGCCGCACGTCTGTTACACAGACCCTCCGTCCTGTGGACTTGCCGATCCGCTCTCCGATCTGACGGACAGCCTGGGACTTGCCCACACCGGGGGGGCCCCAGAGCATGACAGAGGGCAGATCCTTCAGCTTCTGCCCTCCTAAGAGCACGGTGCTGTACATATGACTCAGATCCTCTACGATGCGGTTCATATCCATAGAGGGTACGTTAGCTAACTTCGTTTCACTCATGTTCATCCACTCCTAACTCTCTGTCGATCTGCTTCAGCTCCTCCTTGTATTTCCGGAGGCGGTCTGTGTAATTGTCTTCCTTCCGCAGCTCCGTCTCTACATGGGTCAGACGGGTCTGCAGCTGTTCCCCGGTCTCAAGGAGCTTGTCCAGATGCTTGGGCAGGCCCTCCAGCACATGGTCCACACGGGACAGGTAGCTGATCTCTGCCTCGCCCAGCTCTACGGGGTATCTGCCCTTACGCTCCAGCCATACGAAGGACTTCTCCGGGATCATATTGTTGGGCAGGAGCACACGGAAGCCCCGATACTCCATAAGGAGCCGTTCCGTACCCTTGAGGCTGTTGTCCCGAACAGCCTCGAAGAGCCGCTGTCTCAGCTCCTTTCTTGCTGTGCGATGCATTCTGTCCTCCTGAGACAGGAGGAACTCCAGATCCTCCCGGCAGTTGTCCGCAAGCTCCTGCTGACGGGCGATCTGCTTGGGCAGCTCCGTATGCTCCTTCTCCAGGAAGAGCCGTTCCTCCACCCGCTTCTTCTGCAGGGTCATAAGACGGGAGATCTCGTTGGCTACCTCTACACGGTGCTTTACCAGGGGATTGCCTACAGCCAGTGCCTTGACCTCCGCGTAATTGAGGACCGTATCGTCGATCTCGGAGCCGCTCCGCTCTGCCCAGGAGCCGGACAGGAGGCCTACAATAAACCGTTGCTTGGTCTCCAATAGCTGCCAGGAATAGGCATCGAAGCTCCCCTCTGTAATGTAACGGAAGATCCGAACCTTCTTGTTGGTGTTGCCCTGGCGGAGGATCCTGCCCTCACGCTGGGTCATGTCTGCAGGTCTCCAGGGTACGTCTAAGTGATGGAGGGCAATGAGCTTGTCCTGGACATTCACGCCCAGACCCAGCTTAAAGGTGGAGCCGATGAGAATGCGGATCTTGCCCTGTCGTACCTTCTCAAAGAGAAGCTCCCGCCGCCGCTCTGTATTGGCATCGTGGATAAATGCCACCTGCTCCTCCGGGATCCCCTGCTCGGCCAGGAGCCTGCGGAGCTCGTGGTAGAGGTTAAATTCCTTCTTGGGTGTGGAGCTGTCGCAGAAGATGAGCTGGGTACTCAGCTCCTCCATGGTCTCATAGTACAGGTCAGACACGTTCTTGGCACAGGCCGTTGCCTTGGACAGGAGGGCAGGGGGCAGCTCCGGGTCCACCAGACGCATATCCAATGCGGCCTTCCGTCCGTCTGTGGTGATCTTCAGCATATTGTCCACGGTGCGGTCCACCTTGCCGCTGCGGACCAGCTCTGCACGGTTGGTGATCTCCCGTAGGTATTGTACAAAGTCCGTGGTACGGGGGATCAGAGCATCCTCGTAGCCGTTGTGCTCCGGGATGCCGTCATGAATATCCACCTGGTGGAAGTCTGCTACAATGGCAAAGAGGCCGGTAAGCTCCGGCAGGTTGTGGAAGGCGGAGAAACGGGTGGCCAGTCGGTAGCCGCTGGTATCCACGTCGATCTCGAATTCCGTGACCCGCTCGGCGAACATACCGATCCAGCTGTCGAAGCTCCGCAGATCCAGCTCTGCCAGGTTGCCGCTCTGGAGGTACTGCTGCATAATAAAGGCATCGGTAACGGAATTGGTAATGGGGGTGCCGGTGGCCATGATGACGCCGCCCCCCTTGTTCTGCCTCTGGATCATGCGGACCTTGTCCATCATATCCTGGCACTTACGGGAGCCGGTGGTGGAAATGCCCAGGACGCCCCCGGACTGGGTGTCGATAGGTACGTTCTTAAAGTTATGGGCCTCGTCTACGAAGAGACGGGTAATGCCCAGAGTCTCGAAGTAAATATGGTCCGTCAGATCGTTAGCCTTCTCTACAGCCTCGCTGATCTTCTTCTCTAAGGACTTGGCTCTGCGGCGGAGGGCGGAGGTGACGCCCTTGCCTGCACGGATCAGATTCTCCAGCTCCAGCTTGTCCTCCTCCATGCGGCGGATCACGTAAGCACGGGACAGGTCCACCAGCTCAAAGGAGGAGTATGCCATAATGATCCCGTCATAGTCTCCGTCCCGAATGGTCTTGAGGACCTCCTGCCGCTTGGCAGGGGTAAAGGAGTGGGGCTCCACGCACAGGAGTCTGGCATTGGGGTAGAGCATAAGGAAAATATCCCTCCACTGACCTACCAGGTTGTTGGGGACCACGTAGAGATTCTTGTCCGACAGCTTCATCCGTCTCAGCTCCATACCTGCGGCGATCATAATAAAGGTCTTGCCGGAGCCAACGTCATGAGCAAGGAGGGTGTTGGGGGAGAAGAGGATCCGGGCTACCGCATCCTTCTGATAGGGATACAGCTCCACACCGGAATCCATATTGGGGAAGCGGAGGAAGGAGCCGTTAAACCGTCTGGTACGGATACAGCCGTAGGTTTCCCTGTAGATCTGCTGGAGCCGCTTCTTCCGCCGCTCATCCTTCCAGATCCACTGCTTGAAGGTGGTGATCAGCTTCTGCTGGCATTCCAGGGCTGCGGTGGTCTCTGCTCTGTTGAGGATCCGCTTCACGCCGGACTTATTGCGGAAGTCCGGCAGCTCGTCCACTACGCTGACGGCCTTCATGTTCAGGGTCCGCTCCAGGATCTGGAGCATGGAGATCCGCTTGGTCCCGTAGACGGAGGTAGAGTAGACCCGACCCTTGTAGGTGGGCTTGTTGGTGATCTCCCAGGTGCCGCTGCGGGGATCGTGGAGGGTCTGGCAGTAGCAGTGGCCGGGGATCTTGAAGATGTAACGGATGAAATCATCAATAACGTCTGCCGGGACCCAGGGGGAGCCGATGGTCACATAAATATCCTCCGTTGCCATGGTCTTAGGCAGCAGGGGCTGCAGGGCATCTACATTCCGCTGGAAATAGCCGTGGTATTTGCAGTTGGCATCCATGGCCTCTGCCCACTTCTTCAGCACATTGCCCGAGAGGTATTCCTCTGCCGTCTCCCAGCCTCGGTAGAAGCATTCTCCCCAGGTCAGGGGATTCTGGAAAATGGCTCCCTCCAGCTCACGGAGCACCGTTGCAGGGTCCCGATCCGTAATGGAGGCAATATATTCAATATCCACCCGTCCTAAGTTGGACAGGGACAGGATCAGACCGTCGGAGACGGTCTCTGCATGGATGCCCTGCACCTCCGGATCATCTGCAAAGGCATTCTCCCAATCCAGCTCCAGCTCCATGGAGGTGACCTGCCGAATATGCTCCTGCTCCTGCTGCTTACGCTGCTCCTCTGCCTGACGGCGGAGCTCCTCTTCCCGTCGGCGGGCCTCGGCTTCCAGACGGAGCTTCTCCTTCCGCTTCTCTGATTCCAGCTCTGCAAGGCGGTGCTGTTCTTCTTCCTTTGCTCGCTGTCTCTCCAGCGCTTCTCTTTCCCACTCCCATACAGGAGGGGCCTCGGCTCTTCTCCGCTCCTCCCGTTCCTTCTCACGGGCTGCGGTCTCCAGCTCCGCTATGGTCTGCTCACGGTCCCACCGTTCCCGGTGGACGGCCTCCTCCCGTTTGGGAGCCTCCTGCCGTGCTTTCTCCCTCCGTGCGTTCTTCCGTTCCTCCACGGCAAGCATCTGGTCGTACATAAGAGGGGTGATCTTCCCACTCTTTAACAACCGATCCAGCATGGCACGGAAGCTGTTGTTTTCGTTTCCCTTCGGCACAGTTTTCCCTCCAATCCGTGTATAATACTATTTTTCAATGAAAAGTAGACACTTTTCCTTGAAGCTTTAGTGCCACAAGTGCCACAAAAGACGTCTCATACAAGTTTCTACGCCCCTACGGGCTATAAAAAGCAGCCATTTCCAATGTCTACTTTTTAAAGAAACTTGGTATAATACCGTTTCTTGATAAAATGGTTTGAAAACCATTTTATTGCAGGATGAATATCCTGCTTAGCCTTCGGCGGCAAGAACAGTATTACAGGTTATTTCTTGGCGGCTTTGCCGCCATGCCGCTTA
>JAZNYV010000134.1:0-6743 GCA_045594585.1 Faecousia sp.
AGTTTGCACTTTTTTAGGTCTCACTTTTTAAGAGGGTTCACGCAAACCGTCCCCTGTCCCATTCAGCGAAGTGAAAGGGCTGTCCTGCAGAATCTGCAGGACAGCCCTTGCTTGGGATTAGTTTACGGGATCCAGGGGAAGCTCGTTCTCGCCGGGGGTGAAGCCCTCGGTGGGGTTCTGCTCCTCAGCAGGAGGGGCAGGATCGATGTTCTCATTGGGATCCTCGGGGGTTTCGGGGTGGTACAGCTTGTCGAAACGCATGATCATGGTTGCAACGTGAGCACGGGTAGCGTTGCCCTGGGGGTTGATCTGACCCTTGGCATCGCCCTGGATCAGGCCAACAGCCACTGCCCACTTCATTGCATCCTCTGCCCAGGGAGAAACCTTTTCTCCGTCAACGAAGTCTGTCAGCTCAGTGGTAGCATCCTTCTGTACCTCGTCCTGCATGGCATAGCGGTACAGGATGGTAACGATCTGCTGACGGCTGACATTAGCATCGGGAGCGAAGAGGCCCTCACCTACACCGTTGACGATCTCGTTCTCATATGCCCAGTTCACAGCGGCGGTGTACCAGGAGTTGAGCTTGCAATCGGTGAAGGGGCTGGTGTGGACGTTCTCATGATTGGGGGAGCCTGCAAATCTCCACAGGACCGTGACTAACTGTGCACGGGTCATGGGATCATTGGGTCCGAAGAGCATCTGACTCTTACCGTTAAAGAAGTCCCTGGAAACTACATAGTTCACAGCCTCTGCAAACCAATCCTCTGCAGTAACATCTACGAAGGTCATGTCGTAGGGAGAGATCGCTCCGCAACGGATGCATTCGTAATAGGTGTTGCCCTCCTCGTCGGTCTTGGCCTGGTTGCTGTGTCCTGCGGGCTTCTCGTACTCGATGGTACGGGTCTCACCGCATTCGCAGCTGACCTTCTTGTATCCGCGGGTATCACAGGTGGTGGGGACATCCTCCAGAACGGTCAAGACGTGAGCCAGGCCGGTCTCCTTATCGAAGTGGTAGGTCTCATTGCCCAGCTGGAACCAATCAGTCACATACTGTCCGCCGATGAAGTACATATCCTTGCCGGTCTCCTTGTCGGTTGCGGGGCCGGTATACTCTGCAGGAGCCTCGGGAGTCTCGCAGCCCTCTACGGAGCAGGTGAGAGTCTCGGTCTCACGGTCGTAGACGTAGACATGGTCGCAGGGCTTGTCCTCCTGGTTGCCGTCGTCGTCATCATCGCCGCCCTCGTCCTCCTTGGGAGTCTCGTCCTTGGTGAAGGTGTCGAGTACGGTGCCGTCTGCATTGTAAGCAGTGACAGTGAGGATATGCTCGGAGGCCTCTGCCATGATATACACAGCATCGTACTCCTGAGTAATGGCTGCAAAGTGGAAGTTGGGATCGTCAACAGCCTTGTAGTTGACGTTACGGGACTTCTCGCCCAGGTCACCGCAGATCATGTAGGTGGTGCCGTTCTCAACGGGCTCACCGGCCTTGAGCTGCTCTGTACGGGCGTAGGAATGATCGTGGCCGGAGAATACGACGTCGATGCCAACCTCGTCGCAGACAGAGGGAATGGCCTCGTGGAATCTCTGGTTACCGCCGTCGGGGTTGGTGTAGTAGACGGGCTGGTGGACGGACAGGACCTTCCACTTGCATTCCGTAGCGGCTGCGTCAACCTTAAGCCACTCCATGGCCTCTGCCAGGTTAGCGGAGTTGTTGATCACAGCAACGTAAACGTTGTTAAACTCGTAGGAGAAGAAGTCGGGATCCTCGAGACCCAGGACAGCATTGGCAACAGAGCCGCTGAAATCGCCGTAGTACTCGTGATTGCCCAGGACATGGACAACAGGGAGATCCTTAACAGCGCTGTTTGCAAAAACGTTAAACAGCTCCTCCCAGTGGCCGTAGGAGCCACCGTTGTCTACGAAGTCACCTGCCTGGAGGCCGAAATCGGCACCCTTCTCACCGATCTGATCCAGCATGGTGTTCAGCAGGGCGATGGCCTCTGCGTCCTCCTCGGGATTGCCCAGCATCTGGGTATCGCCCAGGACATAGAATACAGTGTCCTTGGACTCCGCAGGCTGGGTCTTGAAGGTGATCATATCGGACCAGCCGAATTCACTGCCGTCACCTACCCACAGGCAGTACTCCGTATCGGGAGTCAGACCTGTAAGGGTCATGGTGTTGACGATAGCGGCATCCTTGGTGGTGGGGAAGGCAACCAGCTGACTCTCTGCACGCTTGGTCAGATAGTCGGAGTCGGGACCTGCGCCACGCTTGGAAGCCTCGAAGGTAGCCTTGTCCATATAACGGACATAGGCCTTCTCACGGGCGTACTGTGCATTGGTGAACCAGGAGACAATCTGCTCCGTGGTGGGATCCTGGGGAACAGACAGGAAGATAGCAGTGGGAAGCTCGTTAGCCTCGCCGGCATAGGCCATGACCGTGCCGGTGGTAGCGAAGGACAGACCCTTGTCACTCTTGGCATTGAGGGTGAAGCTCTCCCCTGCTGCCAGGCCTGCCAATGCATCGGAGCTGACCTTGCCCTCGGCATCGGTAACGCCCAGGAGGATCTCGCCCCAGTAGACCTCAACACCCTCGGAGGCCTTGCCCTCTACGTCATATACCGTAACGGTGAGAGCACGGCCCTGGAGCATAATGCCCAGGTCAAGGGTATAGTAAGCGGTCACTGCCAGGGTAGTGTATGCATAGGAGTCGGTGCCAACCTTGCCATCCATATCGGTGAAGGTAATGTTGTTGACACGGTACTTGAGGTAATCCACCTCGGGATCCACAGTGGTGGGAACAGCGAAGCTGACCGTTGCCAGAACACCCTCTGCACCCTGGGGAGCCGTGATCTTCATGGTGAGACTGCCCTTCTTGTAGCCGGTGGACAGGAACTCGTATTCCCCGGTGACACCCTCGGCGAAGGTGATGACGGGAGCACCGTAGACGCTGCCGCCTGCACCGGTGGTGGGGGTACCGAAGTCGGTGTTGATGTCGGTGACAGTCATTTCTACCTCGGTGACCTTGCCCTCAGCAGTCAGCTCCATAACGTAGTTGCCGCCCAGGGTAACGATGCCGTCACCGCCGAAGGTCACATAGGTATTGTTAGCAGACTCTGCCTTGACCTCGAACTGACGGGTCACGGAAACATAGTTGCCGTCGCCGTCGGAGATCTGTACGGTAACGGTGTGGATGCCGTTGCCCAGGGAGGTACGGGTCATAGCCTTGCTGTCGTCGCCGTCGCAGGCAATGTTCTTGCCGTCGATGAAGATGACCGTAGCGGCGGCGTCAACGCCGGTGCGGTTCTGACTCTCGGGATCGTGGAAGAGAGCCTCCAGCTCCACAGAGTCGGTGGTAATAACGGTGGTGCCGTCAGCGGCCAGCTCCTCACCGTTAATGGTAACGGAGTCGATGACGGGGTTGACCAGGTCATCTAAGTTGGTGCCGTAGACGAAACGCATATCGTCGAAGTACAGGGTGCCGTTGAAGCGGCCCTCACCTGCTGCAGGCTGATAGGACAGCCATACCAGGCCCTCGCCCTGGCGGATCATCATGGGATGCTCCGCAGAGATCTGAGCGTGGAGGGAGGTCAGGTCTGCATAGCAGTACATCCAGCCGGTCCAGTTGATGCTGCCGGAGTTTGCACCCTCGGAGGCATTGAGCAGGGGGATGTTCTTGGTGGAATAGCCGGAGCCGTTCCAAACTGCTACGTCAACGTAGACCTTGTATGCGGGGGTGCCTTCGGGAGCGTAGACCCATACGCCGACCTCAGTGGGATAGCCCTCTACGGGGATCTCCTCGCCGCAGTAGCGGACGTAGAAGTTGGAGTTAGAGCTGTTATCGAAGGAGGAGTAGTCGTAGTTCAGCTCAAGGGAGTAGTCGCCGGAGCGGACGGGAGCACCCTCTGCACGGCTTGCGGTACGCAGGCCGCCTGCCATGTAGTCCTTGATGGAGTTGTTGGGCCACAGATAGTAGGTATAGCCGTTTGCACGGAAGATAGGTGCAGCGGGAACCGCACTGTCGTAGTTGCCGGTGAACTGATAGGGAGCCGTCAGCTTGGTGTAAACGGGGCTGTCGGAGTAGGTGCCGGAGGTAATGACCTCCAGCTCGGGGTAATCGCCGTAGTAGCCGTCACCGTAGGGACTGCCCTCGTAGTGATAAGTGTTCTTGCCCTCGTGGAAGTGAGCGGCAGTGAGAGGACCGTTTGCATCAGGCTCGAAGTCCTGGTAAATAATGGGCATCTTGCCGATCTCCACACGGATGGTATCGGTGAGAACGGTGCCGTCTAACTTGGTGTAGCTCACGGTAACGTCAGCCATGACCGTACCCTCGAAATTGCCGCTGTGGAAGATGTTGCCGTTCATGGTGCCGACCTGCTCGTTGGTAACACCCTCGGACTTGGACTCGATGGTCCAGGTGAAGTCCCCAACCTTGTAGTTGATGCCGCGGCCTGCGTACTTGGCGTTGAGGCCCAGGTCGGAGTCTGCATTAAAGTCCAGGGAAATGGACTCACCGGTGAAGTATACATCGTCAATATCTGCAATGACGATCTTGGTGGTGCCAACGGTCTTGGCGCCGTTCTTCAGCTCAACAACAGCCTCGCCGACGAAGCCTGCCTTGGCAGTGAACAGACCCTCGGAGTCAATGGAGCCTGCCTCGGAATTGACATTCCAGCTCAGACCCGTGGGAAGCTCTGCGTTGCCGCCTGCGGCATCAACGCCGATGGCGGTGAACTGTACGGAGCTGCCGGGAGTGTAAACACGGTTGTTGGGGCTGATGGAAGCATGGTCGAAGCTGCCGTCGGACACTGCGGTGGAGACCAGCAGCAGGGCGGAAGCAACGGTACGCTCGGGGCCGTCGGAGGGAGAGTTACGGACCAACATCTCCTCAGTACCCTCACGGACAGAGGCATAGGTGGCAGAGCCGCCGCCGTCTAAGTACAGAGCGTCTACACAGCCTGCCTTAAGGAGGATCTCGCCCATATCGTACAGGGTCATACCTACGGAGTAGGGAGCCTGTCTGCCGTCAATGAGCATGGTCATAACGGAGCCGTCAGCCTTAACACCGATGGAGTTACGGGGCATCAGATCCTGATTGTTGGGGTCGGCAACATTGACGCCGTCCTTGACCAGGTAAAAGGGGCCGGAAATGGCTTCCAGCACGTCGGAATGATCCTCACCGTAGTCACGGATCACGTAGGTGCCATCCTTAAGAACGGCGAAGTAGGGCTCCTTTGCATTGCCGTTGCCGGTCTGGACCAGGTTGCCCTCCATGATCAGATAGCCCAGGGGCTGTGCGGTCTGCATATTGTAGTAGTCACCGTTGGTAGCGAACACTACGGAGCCGCCGGTGGCAGCCTCATAGGCTGCAGCCTGGTCGGTGGTACGCATCATGCCCCAGGTCAGAGCATTGTTCTTAACAGCCTCTGCACGGCTGCCGGGAGTGCTGCCTGCGGTATAATAACCGTGGTAGGAAGCACGGAAGGTAACCTCGGCATCGGGAGCAACAGTGGTAATGAATGCCATCTGCTGATTGTTGCCGGAGGCATCGTTGAAGATCACCTGGGACTCGGTCACACCGGATACGATGGTGTAATCGGTCTGGGAGATCTTGTACTTCCCTGCCGCTGCCTCGAATGCAGGTGCTGCAGCAAATACCGCAGGAGCCATGCTCAGAACCATGCACAGAGCCAGAACCAGAGAAAGCACACGCTTGCTAAGATTCTTTTTCATGATCTTACCTCCATTATTTATTAGGATGTTTACATTATCTCATATCGTACTATAAATGTCAAGTCTTTCATGCATAACATATCATTTTCATGATAATGCCCAAAGCTGTTACCCCAAAAGGGCTCCTCTATCAAAACACTCGTCATATTTCCAATCAACAAAATTACGGTTTATCGAGCTGTTTGAAAAAACACAAACCACCAAATCACGCACTATCCCGTAGGGCAAGCTGCCCTACGACAGCCTTGTACGATGATATGTTGCAAGGTACGGGAATCGAACAGCTCCATAAATCGGAATTTGAAGATTTCATGCAAAATTTACACAGAAACAGGGTATACTACGGCAAAAAGGAGGGTCATTATGGAACAGCAGAACATTGGGAAAGGTACCATTCTTTTCCCCTCACCCCCATGTGTATTATCCTACGCCTCCGTCGTGGGGAAGAAGGAATCTCAAGGTCCCCTGTCCGGCTCCTTCGATCTCAGTGTAACGGAGGGACATTTCGGCCAGGACTCCTGGGAGCAGGCGGAATCTCATATGCAGCGGACTGCTCTCAGCCTTGCCCTGCAGAAGGCCGCCCTGCAGGAGGAGGACTTAGACAGCATCTTTTTAGGGGACCTGCTGAACCAGTGTACCGGCTCCTCCTTCTCCATGCGCGACAAGGAGATCCCCACCCTGGGTCTGTACGGTGCCTGCTCCACTATGGCAGAGAGTCTCCTCTTAGGTGCAATGTCTGTAGCAGGAGGCTTCTGCCATTGTACTGCCTGCCTTGCTTCCTCCCACTTTGCCTCCTCGGAGCGGCAGTTCCGCTTCCCCCTGGGCTACGGCGGACAGCGGACCCCTACTGCCCAGTGGACCGTTACGGGAGCCGGTGCGGTGATCCTCAGCTCCACCGGGGAGGGTCCCTACGTAAGCTCCGCCACCATCGGCACCGTAGTGGATGCAGGGATCAAGGATGCCAATAATATGGGAGCCGCCATGGCTCCCTCCGCATTCAAAACCATACA
>JAZNYV010000135.1:0-33322 GCA_045594585.1 Faecousia sp.
ATATACACGGTGGAAAGGTCATAGCCCTCAAGGAGAGCCTTGGCTACTACCAGGTTTACGGAGATATCACTTGCCAAATTGAGGCTGTGATTGATCTTTAATTCGGGGACCAATACAGGCTCAAGGACTTCGGGCTCACCGCAGATGCATAAGCCGTCGATGAAGGCATGGTCTGCAGTTTCGGTGTGGTCACAGCGGTTGCAGGTAATGCTATGGCAGGTGTGATCCACAGGGATATAGAGGAAGTCGTGTCCCAAAGCAGGGACCTCATCCCCTACTGTAACACGGTTACAGGCAGTACAGGTATAGGTAGTATAGCCCTTCTCTGTACAGGTGGGAGCTGTGACCGCAGTGGTAATGCTATGACCTGTGGCAGGAGTAACGTCTGTGGTATTGATCAAGCTACAGCGGCTGCAGGTCTGTGTGGTGTAGCCGTCTGCCTCGCAGGTAGGAGGTGTGACCACGGAGGTAAAGCTATGGCCCAATGCAGGAACTACGGTATCCGTGGTGACCTGATTGCAACGGGTGCAGGTATGGGTGGTAAAGCCGTCTGCGGTACAGGTGGGTGCCGTGATTACAGAGCTGAGGCTGTGACCTAAGGCGGCTGTCTCGGCTCCCTTGTAGGTCTGCTTGCACATGGTACAGGTATAGGTGGTATAGCCACCTGCGGTACAGGTAGGTGCAGTTACCACAGGGTTGGCGGCGGCAGTGTGGGTGTGGGAGCTCTTGGGGACGTAGATCTTAAAGCTCTTATAGATATCGTCCTGTGTCTTGTCTGTAATGGCTCCTCCTGCGGTTAGGGAGATATTAAAGGCACGGATCGTGTACTTCCCCCACCAGGCGGAGTCGCAGATCACGGAATACTGGGAGGTCACGGACTCACGGGTGCCTGTTTGGAGAACGTCATTGATCCACCCGTCGGGACGGTACTGCAGGCCGCCCTTTACAAGGATGACGGAGCCCACGGGAAGCTGACTCTTGGTAAATCTGGGAGTAGCATAGAAATTGGGGCTGTTGGATGCGGTGGTAATGAGCTTGTTAAAGGAGCCCTCCTTTTGGGGATGCCAATAGGCACCCTTATGGAGATCGGGCTTGATCTGGATATGGTCCTTCAGGTAGATGGACTCGGGGACGAAAATACGGAAATTGGACAGAACATCTGCGGCTGTCAATGAGCTAAGGGAGGAGCCGTCGGTCTTGGAGATATTAAAGGCACGGAGGGTATAGTTACTCCACCAATTCTCCGTTACAACGATGAGCTTCTCGGAGGTGGCGTCCTGACGGCTGGTCTGCTTGGCGTCGGTGACCCACCCCTCGGGTCGGTACTTCCAACCGCTCTTGACCAGGATGATGGTGCCGACGGGGAGTTCAGCCTTCGTCATACGGGGGGTGCAGAAGAATTGGGGGCTGTTGCTTGCGGTGGTATTGATTGTGTTATAGGAAGAAGAAGTGGAATTCCAGAAACCGCCCTTGGTCAGCTTAGGCTGGAGCTGAATATAGCCGGAGCTGGGGTTATTGCCGCTGTATACAGACTTAGAGATCTTAAGGGGCGCGGAATATGCCTTGTTCACTGCATTGACAGCAACATAAGCATAGGTATCGCTGACCCCGGAGGGGCGGTAGGTGTTCTTGGAAACGTCCAAGCCTGTAATAGACTTAACGAACATAAGGGCAACCAGGAATCGTCCCTGGTCATAGCTCATATGGTAGCCGTCGCGGGTCAGAGTATCCCCCACATAGGACGAGCGCATATTCTGTACGGCAGTACCGTTGGGGATCACCCGGTCAAAATTACTGTTGGTCAGGATCTTGTTGGTAACAGCGGTAACGATGCCGTTGTACATGGTGGTCTGATTGCTGTTGTAATTTACAAAGGAGGAGTGGGTAGAATCCTTCTGATATGCCCAGGTCATGTGCCAGACAAGCTTGGTCTTGGAATTGGTCAGCTTGCCCTTGACATAGGAGATCAGATTGGTCAAATTACTGTTGTAGGTGCTCTCCAAACCGCTGTTGCCGCTGTTCTGCTGCATGGATACATAGTCCCAGGAGCGTGCCTTGAGAGCGGTGCTCATCTTATAGCTGCTTGTGGTCTTCCAGGTGCCGCCGTCGTTATAGTAGTAGGTATAGGAAGCGGAATCGTTCTTGGCGTTGGTATAGTGGGTAGCCAGGCTGCAGCCGCCGATATAAAGATTGCCTAAGACGACCTTAGAGATCCCCAAAGACCGTGCAATATTCCAGAAATACTGGAGTCCGTCTACGGAGAAGCTGTTGCCGATGGCTAACAGGGACAGGGTGCCGTCTCCATCTACGTCCCAGGTAGCAGCCTTGGTCTCGGCGGCGGGGATGGGCTCTTCTGCAGTCTCCTCTGCCACAGGGGCGGCAGTGCTGTAGACGGGGAAAAGAGACAGAACAAGGGTAAAGAGTAGGATGAAGGACAGGATCTTTCTAAACATATGTATTCCTCCTTTAGGTAGGGGCGGGGTCAATGGTCCCGCTCGACAAGCTCCCGCGCAAGGTCGATCAAAAAATCCGGGTGAGCAAAGGGCTGTAGGGCGGCAATGGCCCTCTCCGTTTCATTACGGACCATGGTACGGCAGGTATCTACACCGTAAATGCGGACGAAGGTGTTCTTGCTCCCGTCAACGCCGGTGGCTTTGCCCAGCATTTGGGCATCACCGACTACATCTAAGATATCATCACGGATCTGGAAGGCAAGGCCCAGGGATTCGGCATAGGCTCTTGCGGCAGCGAGCTGTTCAGGGGTCCCTCCTGCGGCGATCACGCCTAACTGACAGGCGGCACTGATGAGTGCACCTGTCTTGCGGCTCTGGATGGCACGGACTTCATCAACGGTGCATTCCCGTTCCTCTGCAGCCATATCCAGGACCTGGCCCCCTACCATGCCGTCCTCCCCTGCACAGTCAGACAGAAGGGCAACGGCTTGAAGGATCCGATCCCCGGGGAGCTCGGCCATAGTCAAGCGGTGGAAGGCATGGGTCAAGAGGCCGTCTCCTGCCAGGACTGCAAGGGCCTCACCGTAGACTCTGTGGTTGGTAGGCTTGCCTCGGCGGAAGTCATCGTTATCCATACAGGGAAGATCGTCATGGATCAGACTGTAGGTGTGGATCATCTCTACGGCGGCACCGAAGGCCAGGGCGTCCCGGGCCTGTCCCCCGCAAAGCTCACAGAAGGCCTGTGTCAGAACAGGACGCAGACGCTTGCCCCCTGCCAGGAGGCTGTAGCGCATGGATTCGTAGAGTCGTACCTGTGGGACCGGGTCTAAGAAGCATTGGGCAAGATAGGACTCTATGGAATCGGTATATCGGAGCATGGTATCAGACATCATTTACATCAAACTCACTTTCTACCGGCTCACCGTCGGGACCCTTGGACAGCTTGAGGACCTTGAGCTCTGCTTCGTCTAAGAGCTTGTTACAACAAGAAACCAGTGCGGTCCCCTCCTCAAAAAGAGACAGGGATGTTTCGAGGGGGACGTCTCCCCTCTCTAAATGGGATACGATGGTCTCTAATCTTGCCATAGCCTGCTCAAAGGTCTGAGATTGTTCAGTCATAATGTAACCTCCTTAACGGTGGCAGTGGCACTGCCCTCACGGAATGTAATGGTGATATCCTGTCCGGGGGCAAGCTCCCCGGCAGAGCGAATAAGATCATTGTTTGTAGTCTTAACAAGGCTATAGCCTCGTGTTAGGACCTTAAAGGGGCTCATGGCATCTAACTTGGCCGTGAGGAAAATAAATCTCTGCTTGCCGTTCCCTACAAGCCGCTCCGTTGCGGTGGTCATCTTCTGCTGCAGATAGTCCAGACGCAAACGGCGGTCCTCGATATAGTTCATAGGATCCGTCAGTACACGACGACGGGACAAGAGGGTCAAGCGGTTCTTCTCCTGCTTGAGCCGTTTGGTGATCAGGGCTGACAGGAGTCCTGAGGTCATGGTCAATTTCTGACGGAGCTCCATTTGATCCGGGACGGCAAGCTCTGCACCGTTAGAGGGAGTGGCAGCACGTAGGTCTGCTACAAAGTCTGCAATGGAAACATCCGGCTCATGTCCTACGGCAGAGATCACAGGGATCTCCGATGCAGCAATGGCGTAGGCAACCCGTTCATCGTTAAAGGCCCACAGATCCTCCATAGAGCCACCCCCACGGCCTGTAATAATCAGATCTGCAAGGCGATGTGTGTTGGCGTAGCGGATGGCACCGGCGATCTCTGCAGGGGCTTCCACGCCCTGGACACGGACAGGAAGGAGCTTGACCGTAGCCAATGGATATCTGGCACGGAGGATCCGCAGTATATCCCGCAGTGCGGCTCCTGCAGAGGAGGTAATGATAGCTATGGTATGGGGATAGGCAGGAATAGACTTCTTGCGAGAGGGATCAAAGAGGCCCTGTGCCTGCAGCCGTACCTTCAGCTGCTCAAAGGCCACATGGAGGTCCCCTATGCCGTGAGGAATGAGCTGAGTACAATAGAGCTGATAGGCTCCGTCCCGAGGGAATACGGAGATCCTGCCTGCTGCAATGACCTGCATCCCGTTCTGCGGACGGAACCGGAGCTGAAAAGCATTGCCCTTAAACATGACACAGCGGAGGGTGCCTCCGTTGTCCTTAAGTGAAAAGTAATGGTGTCCCGAGGGGTAGAGCTTATAATTGCTGATCTCCCCCTTGATCAGGAGATTCCCCAAAAAGGGATCCTCCTCAAAACGACATTTTAGGTATTCGTTGATCTGAGAAACCTCATAAATGGGATTCATGATGTGCCCTCCATGCAAGGATCGCAGTTCCCAGGGCATTATCCCTGGAGTATTCCGGCTCACAGAATAGAGCCGGCAACCGTTTAGCCCGTTTTCTTAAGAGTGAATTGGAGCTGACGCCTCCGGCAAATACCACCTTGCAGTCAGGATAGAGCTGAAGGGCATTCTCCGTTGCCTGAATGATGGCACCGATGACGCAGCGCAGTGCAAAGGCTGCGGTCTCGGCATTGTCCCCCTTATGGTACTGCTCTACCTTGTTCTGTACGCCGGAGAGGGAAAATTCCATGGCCTTGACCTTGACCCTAAAGAGGTCCTTGTTAAGGGCCTCTTGACTCAAGGCATCAATGTGTCTGCCCGAGGGGAAGGGCAAGCCCAGGAGCTTGCCTGTGCGGTCAATGAGCTGTCCGGCAGATATATCCGTAGTGCCTCCGATCCTCTCACAGTGGACGCTCGCCCCCTCCGGGGTGACGTATAGGAGCTCTGAGGTGCCCCCGGACAGGTGCCATGCCAGATGGGGTACATCCATCAGCTCCATGGCTCCCGCAGAGTACAGGGAGGCTGCTACGTGCATCTGCTGATGTGCAAAGGCATACACAGGCACACCTAATGCGGCACCCAGCACACGGGCCTGGGATTCCCCTGCCAGGAAGCAGGGCATATAGGAGCCCTCTACAGCCCGGGGGCGAGTGCTGACCCCTATGGCATGAATGGGAGAGACTCCGATATCCGAAAACAGCCTGTCGGTCAATTCCGGCAGGCGTTTTACGTGGGCGAACAATGCATCGCTCTGACGCAGACCCAGGCTCCCCTGCTTCACGTCTAAGAGCTGCGACACATTGTGCCCCTGAATGCCGTCAAAGACAGCAACAGATGTAGTATAGTTACTTGTATCAAAGGCCAGTACGGTCATTCCCGGGGCTCCTGAAGAGTTCTTGCAAAATTACGCAGGATCCCGTTGACGAAGGAGACGACGTCGTCGTTCTCGTACTTACGGGTCAAGTTAACGCACTCATTAATGGCTACGCCTACAGGCACGTCCTCCACATAGAGAGCCTCGTAAATAGCCAGCCGCATTGCAGCCTTGATGTAGCGGGAAATACGATGGAGCTTCCACCCTACGGCATGGGTTGAGATAATGTCGTCCAGCTCCTTGCTGTGAGTCATGACACCCTCTACACAGGTGCGGATATAGGCCACCTGTTTCTTACCGGGGTGCTCTGTGTAAATGTCATTCTCTTCAGCCAGGCGGTCATAGTACTCATTGGTAAGACGAGTCTCAATAGCAGTGGCAGGATCCTCTCCCGTATAGTCCAGTTCATAGATCAAATGAACGATCAGTTCTCTAACATTGGAACGAGTCATATGAATACTCCTTATTGAAATCTATGCAATTGAAATCTATGCAATCGAAAGCAGGGGGGATTTAGGATTGGGTGGGCTGGGTGGTCTGAGGAGTCTTGGGCACGGCGATACCACTGACGTTGACGTTGACACGGACGGGACGGGTGCCGGTCATGTTGGCGATCTCCTCGGAAATGGCCTCCTGGACAGCCTTGGCTACGGTCATAACTGCACTGCCCATCTTGACTACCAGATTGCAGGAGATCTCAAGGCCGTCCTCTGCAAAGTCAACGATAATACCCTTGCGGAAGTTGCTCTTGCCTAAAATGCCCCCGATATCCAGACTGGGACCGGTGCTGAGACCGTAAACGCCCTCGACCTCACGGATGGCGACGGATGCGATGGATGCGATAACTTCTTCAGAGATCATAACAGAGCCGTTCTCCTCTGCCTGTACTAAGTAACCCTTAAATTCTGCCATAATAAATAACCTTCCCTTCTGTTTATGCAGGTTGTGCAGTAATTGCACCTTCTCTCCTTTATTGTATCATAAAAATCTGAAATTAACAACAGTTTTTTTCTGCATTTCACGGAGGGTATCTGTGAAGACACCCTCCGTGAATCGATCCTTATTCTACGCCGAAAATACGGATATCCGAAAGCTCGTAGTCCGTCTGTGCCAATACGATATCAGCCAGGAGAGACACATCCGCCTGCTGCAGACCGTTTTCCGGCATAGCTACGGCTACGGAGATCCCCTCGTCACTGATGTAGGCTACACAATCCTTGTAACCCTTGGCAATGACCAGGCTCTCGATCTGAGATTCTGCCAGGGCCTCTGCAATAATACCTTCCAGCTTGTGGCTGTCTTCGGCACTGCCTTCCCCCTGGGCATAGGCCATGGCCTCCTGGAGAATGGTTACCGCCTGGTCACGGGCAGTTTGACGGGACAGACGCATCTGTGCAAAGTAGGAGTCCTGTTGGGTGTTGGTATTGGCCGCCTCCACTACAGGGTCCACCTCGTCTCCCAGGACCAGGGTGGATTCTCCAAGGATCTTATCCGCATCCAGGACCTTGGTCAGATCCACAGACTCCTGCTCATAGATCCAGTTCAGATAGATGCCGCCGCAAATGAGAACCATGACCAAGGCAATAATAGCGTTCCGTTTCCAAATTTTCATGTTCATTCCCCCGTTAACTTCATTTCAAGAATGGTGATCTTGTCGCTGCTTAGATCGGTTAGGGCAGAGACTGCCTGAGTCAGTTTTAGCTTCACCTCCGCTTCTCCCCCTCCTTGACAGACGATCAACGCCCCTTGGAAGAGAGGGTAGTCTCTCCTTGTGATCATTGCTTCATCATATGCACTGCCGGAGGAGAGTATCACTGTTTTCTTCATCTCCTCGGCTGTAGTACCCGATCCTGCGGAATCCGTCCGCAGCTCGCTGTCGTAGAGATAATGGAGCTCCTCGCTGCCGGAGAGGGTCAGGATCACCTGGGTCTGTCCTACTCCACGGATCTGGGACAGGATCTGACACAGCCGCTGTTCCATATCTCGGACGTAGGCATCCGGGTCAAAGGTCTCGTTCCGAGTCTCAGACAGAGGTGCAGGGTCCTTCTCCCCTTCTCCCGGGAGCAGGAGGAGAACCAAGCCTATGAACAGGATCAAGAGTGCATATTTGTATTTTTTTAAGGATCGGGACAGGGCCTTTACTCTGTCAGCTATGTTCGTCATATAGATTCCACCTTTGATTCCCGGGGTCGATCCCCAATTCACGGGTCAGATAGTCCCGGAGCAATTCCTGTTGGTGAGGGGTCAGTGCTCCGGTGATCCTAACGGATGAGGGTGTGGGATAGGGATCCTCGCGGAGGTCCACTTCCACCCGGATTTCGGCTCCTATGGAGGAGGCCTTCTCACGGATATAGGCTTCCGTGGTGGAGATGATGTGCTCTCGGAGCTTCTTCTCATACAAGGCATGATAATCCTCCGTGATCCCCTGGGAGCTCAGTGCCTCCTGCACAGCGGTGCTCATATCCTCAAGATCTATGCGTAGAAGAGGGCGTAGGAGCACCAGCAGGAGCAGGACCCCTGTTATGGTCCGTATCAAACGGCTGAGCTGGGGATCCGTGATCAAGGAGGACACGAGGATCCCTATGATAGCTGTGGCAACTATGGATGTAAAGTAAGCAATGATCCCGTTCAAAGCACCGTCACCTTCAAATAACAGACCCCCGATATGAGTAGTAGCAGGCCGCAGGCTCCTGTCATTGCCAGGAGGAAGCCCATAGCAGAGGAGATATGCTTCAGCAGAGCACAGTGCTCCTTCAGTCCGATTGCCCCGGAACAGGCGGCTGTTCCCTTCATGATCAGATATTGGATCCCGATCCTCAGAATGGGGAGCAGGGTGATTGCCAAAACCGCTGTCATGCCCAGGATGCCTACAGTGTTCTTCACAGTTGCAGTACCGCATAGCAGGGATTCCGAAGCATCAGACAGGATATTGCCTACAACGGGGATCATGCCGGAGACAGCGGCCTTGGTGGTCTTGACCGCAAGGGCGTCGGCACTGCCGCTGATGACTCCCGTCAGACTGAGGAAGGCTGTGAAGCAATACATAAGGATCCTGAGACTCTTCTCCATGAGCCAAAACAGAAATTCCCGCAGATCACCTAAAACAGGATTGCCCAATGCGGCCTCTGCAGAGGCTAAGGCCAGGAACAGATAGACCCCCGGGATCAGGAGCTTGAGGATCACTCTGGACAGGAGCTGTGCAAGGAGTGCGGTGACAGCCTGGAGTCCACCGGCAGATACGGGATTGCCGGACAGAGCCATGGTCCCTGCCATGATGGGCAGGAGCAGAGCACTGTAATCTGTAAGCTGTTCGATGGTATTCCGGGCCAGGTCTGTCATAGCACCTATAGAGCCCGTCACTGCGGCAAAGAGACCAATGGCTCCGATGATACGGCACAGGGTCCCGTCTGTAGAAAGGCTGGCGCATATGCCGCACAGCAGCACCAGAGTCAAGAGGAGGCCGGAGGTCCTAAGTCCACGGCGGATGCCGTCGGTGGCCCTCCCTATGGCACCTGCAAGGAGAGATAGGAAGGTATCAAAGATCCCTGCCTCCGTAGGATCTGTCCTGTCTAACAGCTCTGCCGCTTCCTCCGGCAGCTCCTGCAACAGGGCCTCTGTAGGGATCTGCTCCCCCTCGGCACAGAAGGCTACAGGCGTACAAAGAAGGAGCAGGAGAACACATAGCAAAATCCTCCTCATAGCTACGTACCCAGGCTGCCCATCAGGGACAGGACTCCGCGGAACAGGGGCAGGGCAACATACAGGCATAGAATACAGCCACTGACCTGAATGGTTCTGCCAATGGCAGTCTGCCCTGCGTCTGTACAGAGATTGACAGAGAACTGGCTCAATAAACCGATGCCCAGGCACTTAAGGACCGGCTCAAACAGACTGCGGTCCAAGCCTGTCAGCTCCCGTAGCTCCTCTACAAAGGATAGCACAGGCTGCAGCAAGCGGAAGAAATAGATGGCCATGATCACCGTCGTACCTATGGACAGCAGGATAGAAAGCTCCCCGGAATGCCTCTTTAGGACTGCGGTAAGGATCACTCCAAGGAGTCCCAGGATCAAGATTTGAAACAGCTCCTGTGTCAAAAGCGAAACAGCTCCTTCACTAAATCGAACAGCTCTGCGATCTTCTGCACCACGATAAGGAGGACCACCACCAAGCCTGCCAGGGTGGTCATTGTAGCCTGCTCCTCCCTGCCGGACCGTACCAGGACCTGATTGAGGATGGAAACAATGATCCCCACTGCTGCGATCTTAAAGATCAGATCAATATCCATATTACAGCATAAGAATGATCAGAGAGATCCCTGCGGATGCTCCCAATAGGGTGTAGCTCTTTACCATTGCCTTCTTGTCCTCCTCAAAGCGTGTCCTTGCATGGGAGAGCCGCCCGATGCTGACTTTCATGAGTGAATCTTCTCCCTCGGGATCAAAGCTGCCCAGACTACCGCTCCATTCGATCAGTGCCATAAGTGCGTCATTAGGCAGGGATAGATCCTCGGTTTGTGCCAGGGCCTGCTGATATGCCCGATGTCTGGGGATACCATCCTCGATGGCTTGACCCAATTGATGAAAATAGGTCCTTGCCCCTCCCCTTAACTGGTCTGCAGTCATGGCTAAGAGCTTGGGGATGGGATAGAGGGTGTAATTCATCTGACAGCGGACCAGCTCCATGCCTCGCTCCAATTCCTTTAAGAGGGAGAGACAGCGGTAATACTGTCGGGTCTTGACAAGACCAGCAGCTGTTGCACCCAGGATCACCAGCAGTCCCCCTATGATGCGTAGGTGCATAGGACCTCCTTACGGATCTTTCGATCCCCTTCTATGACAAAGAGATAGTGGAACATACCGCTGCTGACCAGCTCCCGATAGATGGGACGGCGTTGGAGATCCTCAGGACCTAAGCCGTGTGCAGTGGCAAGAAATCGAACACCACAATGGGAGGTGCGGATCATAGCCTCTACGTCCTCCTCTGCAGTGATCTCATCCAGGGCGATCCAGTGGGGATTCATAGATCGGGTCAGCATTTGGATCCCCTCTGCCTTCCCTACTGCGGTGAGAATGTCTGTGGTAGGTCCCAGGTCAAACTGAGGGTAGCCGTTAAGGCAGGCTGCTACCTCCGACCGTTCATCAATAAGGCAGATCCGCTGACGGAACCGTGTACTGAGCTGGCGGATCACGTCCCGTAACAGGGTGGTCTTTCCCCTCCCCGGGGGACCCATGCACAGGGCAGAGCCGGGATGCTCCCACAGACTGTCTGCTACAGCCGTCCCGAAGCCTGTGACGGCACGGGCAATGCGAAGGTTCACAGAGGAGATGTCCCGTAAGGATACAAGGCTCCCCTGTCGGTAGACCCCTGTTCCGCAAACTCCAAGCCTGTGCCCTCCGGGAAGGATCAGGAAGCCCCGGCGGAGCATTTCCCTAACGGCATAGGGGGAACGTTGGGTACACCGATCCAAGAGGGTCTGCATCAGCTCCTCATCCGCTATAGTGCATAGGACCTTAGTTTTGTGACGGAAGCAGAGTCGGATCTCCTGCCCCTTGTGAAGGCGGATCTCTTCAAGCCCCTCCCATTGGGGATCCTCCAAGCTGTGTTCTGTGGGCAACAGTGCCAATAGCTGTTTCATTGGTTCATTCATATCCATTCATCCCTCCTCTGTACTCTATGCAGGGTGAGAAAGGAATAGGACAATCTAATGAAAAAAACCGTTCTCCGAAGAGAACGGTTTGAGGAGTTACTTGATGTTCTGCGGGATCTTGTAGGTGGGGACGATCTGTTGGACCAGGTCACGAATGTCTACATAGTTGTCCTCGCAGGCCGTCTGGAGCTCCTGGAGCTGGCGGAGGAAGACCTGCTGGTCAATCTCAAGGGGACTGCCGATATGGATCATATCGTTGGCAGTATTCTTAAGTCCCTCTTCACTCATAAGGATCTCCTCATAGAGCTTTTCACCGGGGCGGAGACCGGTGTACTTGATCTCAATATCTACGTCGGGCTCGAAGCCGGACAGACGGATCAAATTACGGGCAAGGTCGTCGATCCGAACAGGCTCACCCATATCCAGGACGAAGATCTCGCCCTTCTGTGCGTAGGCCCCTGCCTGGAGCACTAAGGACACCGCCTCGGGAATGGTCATAAAGAAACGGATAATATCCTTGTGAGTGACGGTGACGGGACCGCCTGCCTCGATCTGCTTCTTAAACAAGGGGATGACGCTGCCGTTGCTGCCCAGGACGTTGCCGAAACGGACGGCTACGAAGCGGGTCTCGGAAAGCTCTGCCATGGTCTGTACGATCATCTCGCAGATCCGTTTGGAAGCACCCATGATGTTGGTGGGATTTACAGCCTTGTCTGTGGAGATCAGGACAAAGGTCTTGGTGTAATAGCGATTGGCAGCCTCGGCAACATGATAGGTGCCGAAGACATTGTTCTTGATGGCCTCGTTAGGGCTGTCTTCCATAAGGGGTACGTGCTTGTGGGCGGCAGCGTGGAAGACGATCTCGGGACGGAAGGTCTTGAAGAGGAGGTCTACCCTCTTCTCATCACGGACAGAGCCGATCTGTGCAGACACGTCCAGATCCGGGCAATTGCGACGAAGCTCCTGCTGGATATCGTAGGCGTTGTTCTCGTAAATATCGAAGATCACCAGCTTCTTGGGCTTAAGTCTGGCGATCTGACGGCAGAGCTCACTGCCGATGGAGCCGCCACCGCCGGTGACCAGGACCGTCTTGCCGCTGATGTAGTCTGCGATCTGAGTCACGTCAACCTGTACACTGTCACGTCCAAGGAGATCCAGCACATCTACATCACGGATCCGCTGAATATTGACCTCACCGTTAGCAAGCTGGAAGACACCGGGAAGGATCTTCATACGGCAGCCTGTGGACTTACACAGCTCCAGGATATCCTTGCGATCCTTCTGGGTTGCAGTGGGGATGGCGAATACGATCTCCTCTATCCGATAGTCCTTGGCAAGAGAGTCGATCATGAAACGATTGCCTGCTACCTTGACGTTGTGTATGTACTTGCCCAGCTTGCCGGGATCGTCATCTACGATGCAGACCACTCTGTTCTTGGATTGGACGCTCTTCTGAAATTCTCGGAGGACTACGGCACCTGCCGCTCCTGCACCGATGAGCATAGTGCGTTTGGCGTTCTTGTTCTCACGGAAGGCACGTAGGACGTTACGGATCAACCGATAGGAGAAGCGGGATACACAGGTAAAGGCACCTAAGAACAGAGCGTGAATAATGGGGATAGATCTGGGGAGATCTATGGCGCCGTAGCCTACAGCGATCATCTCCAGAACCAGGATCGCAAGAATGGCAACGGCAATATGTACCAGCTCGTCCATGCCTGCGAACTCCCAAAGGCTGCTGTAGAGCTTCATGATCACAAATACCGCAACGGTTCCCCCTGCCAGCAGGAGCCCGTAGGTCACCAAATGGGAGTAGAAGGGCTCTACAGACATTGCGGCAAAGCTAAAGTCAAAACGACATAAGAGGGCAAGGATCATGCTCCCTGCGGAAACAACGATATCTACGAGGACCAAACACAGGACCCGTGCAAGCATCTTAAAAAAATCACTGTTATTTCCCATGTTTCTTCTTCCTGAATATAAAATATTTTCTGTTACGCCAGAGATTGTGGAGCTTAAAGAGATAAGGGCGGACCGGGATGATCCAGGTCCACAGAGTACGGTACATCCTGTATAGGAGATTCCTGTTGGTCAGCTCCCTGCCCTTGCGAACATAGGAGGTTGCCAGGGCGATCATCTGTTCATGCTCCAGGCCCTTCTCCAGGGTCCACTGATGGTCACCGCAGCAGGTATAGGTGCCGTCCTTCTCACAGCGGACGATACGGTGCAGAACGAAGGCCCCGTCCCGTCTGCGATAGAGAGGCAGGTCGTACTTGCGGAGCTGATCCGGCAAGGGAGAAAGGGTGACTTGGTCACGACCTCCCAGAATGAAGGGGAACATACTGCTGCCTGTTATAGTCAGCTTAAAGGAGCCGCCGGAATCCAGGACCTCCTTCATAATGGGATAGAGCTCCGCCATATTGACTTTTTTAACAGGAATATTCACAGGAATATCCGTGCTCTGTAAAGTCTCGGGGCGATTACTCAACGCACTTAGCCTCCACCAATTTCTTTAAGAAAGCCTCGGAGCAGGTCCGTGCGGTATCCTCGTCTACCTCGTATTCCTTAAGGAGGGCCTGGGTCATACCCTCTACATCGGAGCCTGCCTCAAGGACCTTCCATAAGAAGGCACCGGAATCATTGAGAGTGATCATGCCGTTAAAATTTAAGCAATTATCTCCGGTAGGTACAACAACGTGAGTCCCGGCAATGGAGCGAAGCAAAAATCCGTCTTTGATCTTCATATTAAATACCTCATTTCTAAAGCTTGCAAAAGCAAAAAAGTACAGCTATAAAATTGTATCACAATATTTTGCAATTTGCAACGATAAATTTGCTGTTTTCTTTGTTTTGTTTTGAAGTTTTCTAGAAAAACGTTTAATCTTCTATATTTCGCTCTTGAAAATGGAGTTCCATGGAAAGAAACGGAAATTAATTCGTCATTTTCACAAATCATGCAGGATTTCTCTTTACATTTTTGAAAAATGTGTTAAAATAGAATAGACCAAAATTATGAAAAGGAGAACTACTATGAAGCACACCCTATCCCTTCTCTTGGTCCTGTGTATGCTGCTGTCCCTGTTCAGTGGTATGGCACTGGCCGCCCCTGCCATCGAAGCAGTGGAAGAAGAACCCAGAGTTCTGACGGACGAGGACTATGTCCTGACCGACAGAGTCTGGGCTGACATCCGTGAGCTAGAATCTGCCTTAGAAGAGCAGAATGCCACTCGCGAACAGCGGATCGAGGCAGTCGCAGCCCTGATCCGGGACTCCGTAAACTATGTTGAGGGCTCCCTGGAAATGAGCGACGAAAACATGACCTGGGATACCGACGAAGGTATCGCCTGTATGTACACCTATGACAAGGAAGATGATTCCCTCGACCGTGAAGGCACTCCCGGTGTCATCGCTCCCGAGAATCTGGTAAACTACTCCCACACCTCCTACGTCAAGAAGGGCAGCCCCCGAGGTGTTGACGTTTACGTCCTGGGTCCCTGGTATGCCTATGACTCCTCCTTCAACTATGCCTACGGCGTCGGCTACTACCGTGAGTTTGCCGAAAACCTGGCCAAGGCTACCGGCGGTACCTCCACCGTGTACAGAAATACCGCTGTTACCATTGACGTTGTGGCGGATTGTATCGAGAAGGGTGCTGTGGTTATGATCGACTCCCATGGTACTTACGCCTACAAGAGCAGCCGCTACAGAAATTATCTCCGTCTCAGCACCGGCACCGGCCTGACAGATGCCGACTACAGCAACGGTAATGCGTATTATGACGGAAGCTACTCCCATGGTGCTGCATGGATGGTAACCGGCACCGCCATCACCAACCATATGGAGAAGGATGCTCCCAACAGCTTCGTTTGGCTGGGTATCTGCTCCGGTATGCGTTATGAGACCATGCACAAGCCCCTCCTGGAGCGCGGCGTTGCGGCCTGCATGGGCTATTCCCGTACCATCTCCTTCGAGTGGGACAGATATTGGCTCTCTGCCTTTACTGCCGCTCTGGCAGAGGGTAAGGACGTTGCCGCCGCCGCCGCCGCTATGAAATCCAAGTACGGCAAGTGGGACCGCAACACCGAGTCTGCATACAACACCCTTCAGAAGGCTCTGAACAACGAAAAGGCCTTCCCCATCTTCGTATCTGACAAGGATGCCTATCCTGCATCCAACACCCAGGTGGAATATCCCTCTGCCGTACAGATCATCCAGTCTGTCTATTCCGATTGGCGTCTGACCTGCGAGCACGGGTCCGGCTCTACCTACAAGGCCGCTGTGGCAGCTACCTGCACTACCTCGGGCAACAGGGAGCACTATTCCTGCAATATTTGTAATAATCCCTTTGCAGATGCCGCAATGACCGTTCCCCTGAACACCTCCGAGATCGACATCGCCCCTCTGGGCCATACTACCACCAGCGGTATTTGCGGCCGTTGCGGCTATGTATCCGGCATTACTATGCTCCACTTCTGGGCAGGCAGTAACGAGGCTAAGGCAGGCTGGACCTATGAGGGAGCCTCCGGCACCTCCGGTGTAGATACCTCTAACGGCGGCGTCATCTACAGCACCTCTAACGGCAACGATCATTATTTCCACCATACCTCCGGTGCAACAGCCGTAGGACACACGGTAAAGAGCGGAGACATCATTGAGGTCCGCTATCGTACTGTGAATGTTCCCTCTGCAAAGCTCAATACCAACGGCACCTTCGAGCTCTGGTATACCACTCCTTCTACGGATTCCAGCCTGGCTAACGGTACGGTTCTGAGTACCAGTGTTAAGCGTTTGGAGAATACCTGGCAGACAGTCCAGTTCACTCCCACTACAGGCCACTCTATCAGCCGTCTCCTCTTTGACGTGGTTGAGGAGACCCAGGGCTACTCCGGCACCAAGGTAGAGATCGACTATGTTTACATCGGACCTGCAAGCAACAAGCCTTCCGCACAGGCAACCGACAGTATGCTCTTCCACTTTGACGACAAGTTCACCGATCAGCTCCGATATGCTACCTCAGTATACGGAGATCGGAATATGGATACGGGCTTCTGGGCAGGCAACTCCTCCCGGATCGGCGACATTAGCTATGGCGGCTCCGCTCTGAGCTTCCCCCTGGTCAACGGCACCACCAGCGCCTATATCCAGACCACCGACGGCACCAAGAGCCTGACGTCCCTGCCTCTGGGCTACAAGCCTGCAGCCAACGATATGGTGCAGATCAAGCTCAAGTTAGAGAATCTCCAGGCTGTAGCCGGTCAGACCCCCTCTGTTAAGCTCCACTACATCAAGAACAACAGCACCGCCGGTATTGCAAACAGCGATCATACTGTGGTACAGAACCTCAGCACTACCCACTTTAACGGGCAGGAATTCGTGATCACTGCTGCATTGGATGCATCCTTCACCTCTGCCTCTGTGATCAACAGCCTCCGCCTGACCCTGGATAATGTGACTAACGTCAGCGGCCAGACCGGCAAGGTCACTGTAGATTATATTGCCATCGGTCAGCTTTCCTCCCTCCCTGTTCCCTCTGTGCCTTGCACCGTGACCTTTAAGGACGAAGCAGGTAACGTAGTAGATACCCAGACCACCGTAGTAGGCGGCTCCGTAACCTATGGCGGTGCTGCCCTTACAAAGGCATATGATACTGCAGATCACTTCACCTTCGACGGATGGAAGAACGAGGACGGCACTGTTGCGGATCTGAGTAAGATCAGCGGTGACTGCGTACTGTATGCATCCTTCAAGGCAGAAGCCCACGGCTTCAAGGAAGAGGTCATTGCAGAGCCCGACTGCACTGCAACAGGCCTGAAGCGTTACACCTGCACCACCTGCGGCTACAGCTATGACAGCGATCCCATTCCTGCAACGGGACATACTGTAGTAGCCGATGCAGGCTATGCCGCAACCTGTACCACTGCCGGTATGACCGACGGAAGCCACTGCTCTGTATGTAATGCTGTGATCGTAGCACAGACCGTGATCCCTGCAAAGGGCCATACGGAAGTCGTCGTTCCCGGTTATGCTCCCGGCTGTCTGTCCTCCGGCCTGTCCGACGGACAGAAGTGCTCTGTCTGCGGCACCGTCCTGGTACAGCAGGAGGTCCTGCCCCGTCTGGGACATGAGTACAAGTATACCGACAATGGTGACGATACGCATACCGGTTCCTGCATCCGCTGTGCCAAGACCACCAAGGCCGAGGCTCACTCCATGGTTGACGGTAGCTGTACTGCTTGCGGCTACGGCAACGCAGCTCCCGAGGTAGACAGCACCATTAAGATCAACCACGCTCTGAACCTGGCAAGTGATATTTCCATTAACTATGCGGTCCTGACCTCCACCCTGGCGGCCTATGACAGCTACTATCTGGAATGCACCATCCCCGTATTCGAGGGTAACGTCCAGACCGGCACCAAGACAGTTACCGTTGAGCCCGTTCTCACCGGCAGCTTCTATTACTTCACTCTGACCGGTATTACTGCTGTACAGATGGGCGACACCATTGAATCCGTCCTCCATATGACCAAGGACGGCAAGGAATATGTTTCTGCCACCGATATCTACAGCGTTGCTACCTATGCCTACTCTCAGATGGGCAAGGCTAATATTGCCCAGAGCCTCAAGACTCTGTGTGCTGATCTCCTCCGCTACGGCACCACTGCACAGACCTTCAAGGGCTATCGTACAGATGATCTTGCCGACAAGAGCATGACCGCCGAGCAGAAGGGCTATCTCAGCTCCCTTGAGGGTCTGACCTTCGGCAACAACAACCAGGTCCTTAACGATCTGGCCAACCCCGCTGTTACCTGGGCAGGCAAGGTTCTGAACCTGGAGTCCAAGGTAGTTCTCAAGTTCGTGTTCAATCCCTCTGCATACAATGGCAGCATTGAGGATCTGACCCTGCGGATCTCCTATGTGAACTACGCAGGCGAGACCGTTACCACCGAGATCGGCGGTGCAGAGCTGTACAATGCCTCCATGGGCGTCTATGCATTCGACTTTGACGGCCTCCTGGCAGCTGAGCTCCGCAGTGTAGTCACTGTGGCTGTCTATGCCAACGGCACCCAGGTCTCTCCCTCCCTGTGCTACAGTGCCGATACCTACGGCAACGGAAAGACAGGCAATCTGTTAGATCTGTGCAAAGCCCTCTTCGCATACTCTGACAGCGCAAAGACCTACTTCGTAGGCTAATTCCCGATCCATAGCCCGGGCACCCTGTGACGGATTCCGTTACAGGGTGCCTTTTACTTATCAAGCTTTTGATGTAACTAAAAATTCTTTTGTAGGGATATAAATTGGATCATACGGAGAAAAAAGAAACAGGGGACTGTCTGTGACAGTCCCCTGTAGGGGTGTGGGATCATTCCTCTACGGTAGCCTCTTCCTCGACGGCGGGAGTCAGGAGAGCACGGATGGACAGGGAGATACGCTTCTTCTCAACGTCCAGCTCAATGATCTTGGCCTCGACTTCCTGGCCCTCGGTGAGAACGTCGGAGACCTTCTCTACGCGGCGGTCAGCAAGCTGAGAGATATGGATCAGGCCGTCAACGCCGGGGAGAACCTGTGCGAATGCACCGAACTCTACCAGCTTAACGATCTTAACGGTAACAACGTCGCCCTGTGCGATCTTGTTCCAGGGGTTGGACTCCTCGGTCTTGCAGCCCAGGGAAATCTTCTTCTTCTCGCGGTCCAGCTTCATGACGAATACATCGATCTCGTCGCCGACCTTGACGATCTCAGCGGGGTTCTTAACACGGCCCCAGGACAGCTCGGAAACATGAACCATGCCGTCTACGCCGCCGATGTCAACGAATGCACCGTAGCTGGTGAGGGACTTAACAGTGCCCTTGTACTGCTTGCCGACCTCGATGTCGCTCCAGATCTTGTCCATGGCTGCCTTTCGCTCCTCGTAGTTGACAGCACGGATGGAGCCAACGACTCTGTGACGAGCACGGTTGAACTCGGTGATCTTCATCTTGACGGTCTGGCCCTTGAGCTGGGACAGCTCGCCGCCCTTGGCGATGCCGGACTGAGAAGCGGGGATGAATACGCGAACGCCCTTGACATTGGCAACGATGCCGCCCTTGTTCTCCTCGGTGATGATGCCCTCAACAGTGGTCTTGTTCTCATAAGCTGCCTCAACATCTTCCCATACCTTGATGCCCTCCAGCTTCTTGCGGCTGAGCATTGCGGTACCCTCTTGGTCGTTAACGTGAACTACAAATACTTCGATCTCGTCGCCCTTCTTGAGAACGTCCTCGGGCTTAACGGTGGGATCTGCACTGACCTGATCATAGGGGATATAGCCGGCGTGCTTGGTGCCAAGGTCAACCTGAATCTCGGTGGTGCCGATTGCGGTTACGATTCCAAGAACCTTATCTCCTGTATTCAGAGTCTTGATGGAGTTCTCAAGCAAAGCCTCAAAGCTCTCCTCCGTAACAACATCAACATTTTTAATTTCGCTCATAGTATTTTTGACCTCCTTTATTATCCACGCCGGCGTCGATGCGCCTGCTGTGATGCCTATGTTAGTATATTGCGCCACCTGCTCCTGTCGGATATCCATATGGTTATCTATGAGCATGACATTGGAGCAGTGCTGGCTACAGATCAGAGCCAACTTCTTGGTGTTGGAGCTGGACTGATCTCCTACGACCACCATCAGATCCGATTGCTGAGCCAGGGCTCCTGCTTCGTTCTGACGATTTTCGGTCGCTTTGCATATTGTATCAGAAATTTTGTAATTTGTACACACCTTTTTTAAAATATTTTTGCAATTTTCCCATAATTTTTGTGTGCCGGTAGTCTGGCTCACCATGGTAATGGGGATATGGGGGTGTGTAGGGTCGGAAAAGAGCCATTGCTCCAGGTCTGCGTCGTCGGAAAAGACGAGAGGACGGTCGCACCAGCCTGCGATAGCTACGATCTCGGGATGGGTAGGGGTGCCGATGATCACAGGGGTCCTCCCCTGCTCCTCTGCCTGGGATACCAAATGGTGGATCCGCTTGACTGAGGGACAGGTAGCATCAATGATCTCGACGCCCCGAGACTCCAGAGCCTGGAAGCTGCTCCTGGGGATCCCGTGGGAACGGATGACAACGGCTGCTCCCGAGGGGATCTCGTTGGGATCTGTGGTAACTTGTACCCCTCGATCCCGGAAGTAGGAAACAAGATGTCGATTATGGGCAATGGGACCGAAGGTGTAGACCGTCTTGCCCTGGTCTACTGCCTGCTGTACCAGCTCTACAGCACGGTGGACACCGTAGCAGAAGCCGGCGGTCCTGGCTACTTGAATGGTCATTGCTCCTCCCCCAATTCATAGATCTGTGACATGATCTGAAGGCTGCGAGCCTCTAATGCGGAGGCATCGGGCTTGACACCGCCGAAGTCCGATACAGTGGGCTCTCCGAATATGAGAGAGATGGGGCGGAACAGACCTTTCTTAACAGAGAGATAGACGGGAACGATGGGGGCCTTGACCTTGTGGGCAAGGAGCACCGCCCCGGAATGAGGCTGAGAGGCCTGTCCCTGGCGGACGCGGGTGCCCTCGGGGAAGATCAACAGCTTGTTATCCTCCTTAAGGGTGGCAAGGGCCTCTTTAATAGCACGAATGTCTGTATTGCCGCGGTCAACGGGGAAGGCACCCAGCTTGGCAAAAAACCAGCGGAAAAGGCGGTTGGAGAATAATTCCTTCTTAGCCATGATCCGAGGGTGCCTGTCAAAACGTCCGAAGCCTAGGATCCAAATAGGATCGGTCAGGTGGCTGTGATTGGCACACAGCACAGCAGGACCCGAGGGAAGGTTCTCCCGTCCTATGACACGGACAACGGGATGGGTCAAGCGAAAGAATACACGGACCAGAGCCGTAAGGAATCTGTAGGTAAAGTGAGAGCACATACCATGGCGGTCTGTCATGAAGCAACTGCCTCCTGTACAAGGGCAATGACACGGCGGATGCTCTCGTCTAAATCTATGTCAGAGGTATCCAGCAGCACCGCATCCTCTGCCTGTTTAAGAGGGCAGGTATCACGCTGAGAGTCACGGAGGTCACGCTCACGCATCTCTGCAAGGACCTGCTCGTAGGTGTCGGGGGCGTTCTTCTGTTGAAGCTCTAACCATCTACGTTCGGCACGAACCTCAGCAGAGGCGGTGAGGAAGATCTTGACCCGGGCATTGGGCAGGACCACGGTGCCGATGTCCCGACCGTCCATGATCACGGAGTACTGCCGTGCAACGGAACGCTGGGTCTCTAAGAGGAGGGTGCGTACCTGTGCAATGGCTGCAACTACGGAGGCATTCTGAGATACCCGGGGAGAACGGATATAGGCGGTGACATCCTCACCGTTAAGGAGCATATGCTGTACGCCGTCGCTGTCCCAGGTGGGCTCGATGGTCACCTTGGTCAGATACTCTGCAACAGCAGTATCGTCCGTGGGATCGATCTCTGCCGCAAGAACACCGTATGCAACGGTGCGATATATGGCACCTGTATCCATATAGATAAAGCCAAGCTCAGCAGCGGCACGGCGAGCGATGGTGCTCTTGCCTGCTCCTGCGGGGCCGTCAATGGCTACGGAAATTACTTGTTTCGTCATAAAGTTACTCCACAATAAAACTTAAAATATTATATCCTACAAAACGAGAATTGTCAATAGTTTTTTGCAAGAATTTCTCACTTCTTTACACAGAACAAGCCATGGCTGCGGCGTAGGCGGTGGACCATGCGATCTGGAGATTAAAGCCTCCGGTATAGGCGTCGCAATCCAGGATCTCTCCTGCAAAGTAAAGACCGGGGATCAGCTTGCTCTCCATAGTCTTGGGGTCTATCTCCTTGACAGAAACCCCTCCGCGGGTAATAATGGCTTCTTCTACAGGGCGGGCACCTAAAACAGGCAGGCTAAAGGCCTTGGTATGGAGGAGCAGCTCTCTGCGCTGGGCCTTGGTAAGGGAGTGTGCCTTTAGGTCAAGAGGGATCCCTGCCTTGCGGAGGATCACCGGGATCATGGAATGGGGATAGAGATCCGCAAGAGCGTTCTCCATAGAGCGATTGGCGTATTGCTCGAAGTCACGGAGGAACCGTGCATCCAGCTTTCCCTCGTCCAGGGCAGGCTTCAGGTCCAAGCGGATGGTATAGGTCTGTCCCTCCTTAAGATGGGCTGAGGCAGACAAGGCCATGGGTCCGGACAAGCCGAAGTGGGTAAAGAGAAGCTCTCCGAAATCACGGAATACTACCTTCCCCTTCTGATCCAGGAGCTTAAGCTCTGTATTGCGGAGAGACAGACCCTGCATACGGGCACATTCCTCACTGCTGAGGATGGGAACCAAGGAGCCTGTGGGAGGTATGATCCTGTGTCCCAGCTCTGCGGCAAGGCGGTAGCCATCTCCTGTAGAACCGGTTAAGGGATAGGAGGCTCCCCCTGTTGCAAGGAGGACCCGAGGGGCACAAAAGACACCCTTGTCACTGTCCACGCCTCGGATCCGTCCATCATCGGTCAGCAGACGGGAAACACGGCACTGCACCCGTGTCACAGGGAGCTTGTCCAGGAGTCGGGAGAATACAGCGATGATATCCGCAGAACGGTCCGACTGAGGGAACACACGGTTGCCACGTTCTACCTTGAGCGTGCAGCCGTTGTCCTCAAAAAATGCCATGACCTTCTCTGTAGGGAAGGCTGTAACACAGCTGTAGAGGAAGCGACCGTTACGGGGGATATTCTTAAGGACATCCTCTACGGAAGCGTCGTTGGTGACGTTACAGCGGCCCTTGCCGGTAATAGCAAGCTTCTTACCGATGCGGTCGTTCCGCTCCAAAAGAAGGACGGTACTCCCCTGCTGTGCCGCAGTAACGGCAGCAAAGAGCCCTGCGGCTCCTGCGCCTACTATGATGAGATCAAAGGTATCGGTTTTCATAAGCGTACCTGATTTCTTCTAAAATTTGAGTCTGCTTGGACATAAGGTCCGTCCTCTCACAGGCCCACTGACGGAACAGCCTGTGAAGAAGGGTCATACAGGGTCCCGGATCCGCAACAGGTCCCTCCTCTCCTCTTGGGAAGGAAAGGAGGATGTCACAAAGGCTCTCTACAGCAGGCTCCTCTGTATCCGTAAGGAGGAGAAGTCGGGCACCAAGCCTCTTGCCCTGCTCCAGAGCAAAGGTCAGCAGGTCCGTAGAGCTTCCTGTCATAAGGCATAGGATCAGATCCCCGGACTCTATAGTGCTGAGTCCGTGAAACAGGGGCTCGGGGTCCTCTGCAGTAAGGAAGTGAAGAGGCTTGCCCAGCTCCTCTCCCCATAGACTGCAATAGGGAAACAGGGTGCTACCCACCCGATGCGACAGGAGATACAGCTCCCTGCAATGAAGCAGTTCTGCGACCCCTGCTTGCAGAAGCTCACGGGAAACTGGCCTGTCATGGAACCCTCTCAGCTCCTCTATAGGCTTTTGCCGCAGCCGCTCCATAGCAACCTGCTGAAGGGCATGCTGAAAGTCCGGGAAGCCCTTAAAGCCCAGGTCACCTGCGAATCGGACCACAGAGGACTCTGAGATCCCTACGGCCTTGCCTATTAGGGCGGCGGTCTGGAAGGCCGCATCATTGGGATTCTCCAGAATATATGTAGCAATGGTTCGTTTGCCCTTGGAGAAGCTCTGCAGTCGTTCTTCCATTAGGTCAAAGATATTACGAGCCATATCAGCACTCCTCCTTTAGGTGAAGGAGCTCCTCCTGTGTCAAATACCGCCACTTGCCTACAGGCAGGTCCCCTAAGGAGAGACTGCCCTCGGCAATACGGCACAGCCGCAGCACACGTAGGTCTGCCGCCTCGCACATACGGCGGATCTGACGGTTGCGTCCTTCGTAAATGGTAATGAGGAATCTGCCCTTATGGCCACGGGGCTGCAGAGACTGTACAATGGGCTTGCGGATGCGGTAGCCATCTAACTCAATGGGGCGGCTTAGCCGCTCCTGTGCCCCGTCTAAGGCCCCTGTTACAAGGACAAGGTACTTCTTAGGGACCTGTCCCTTGGGATGCATCATTCGGTCTGCAAAAGCTCCGTCATTGGTAAAGAGGAGCAGACCCTCGGAATCATAATCCAGGCGGCCTATGGGATAGACCCGACAGCCGCAATCCACAAGCTGAGAAACTGTGGGTCGGTCCTTCTCATCACTGAGGGTAGTGACATAACCCCTGGGCTTGTGGAGCATGAGATATACGTGGCCCTGTGCTGCAGGCAGAGGCTTGCCGTCTATCAGAACCTGGTCTGTAGGGCCTGCGGAGTCCCCCAGGCTGGCGACTCTCCCGTTAAGGGTGACTCTGCCCAGGGTGATCCATTCCTCTGCCTTGCGACGGGAGCACAGGCCACGGGAGGCTATTAGCTTCTGTAATCGTTCCATATTGTGTCCTCCCAGGTTCCTTGGATCCGTTTGACGAACAGATCCCCGAGATATACGTCTACAAGGGCAGTTCCCCCCTGTCCCAGGGCGATCACGGGGTATTTTAGCCTAAGGAGAGGCTTCTCCTGTGCCATAGCATAGACCAGGACCTCCTCCTGTGCGTATATGCCCGCAACTCCCCCATGGAGCATGGGGAGCTCCCCTATGCGGTCTCCTCTATTCACAAGAGTACGGGGAGCGTAAAGGGTCTTGCCGTACTCATATAGGGACATATGGTCCATCCAGTCATTGCCATCGTGGATGGTAACAGCAATCAGAGTCCTGCCATGGTAGTCCAAGGCGGAGACCAGGATCCTCCCTGCGGCTCTGGTAAAGCCGGTCTTGACTCCGATGATGCCGTCCATCATCCACAATAGGCGGTTATGGTTCCGCAAGGAACGCTCGCCTATGGTAGCGGTCTTGCAGGAGACGATGTCCCGAAAGCCCGGATATTTCAGGCAGTAGGCTGTGAGCATAGCAAGATCGTAGGCAGTGGAATAGTGATCCTCACCGTCTAAGCCGTTGGGATTGCAGAAATGGGTGTTGGTAAGACCCAGGTCTACCGCCTTGGCATTCATACGTTCTGCGAAGTGGGGGACGCTCCCGGCACAGCAGACCGCAAGTGCTACGGCGGCATCGTTGCCGGAATGGAGCATCATGCCGTAGAGCAGATCCGAGACCGTAAGCTCCTCCCCTTCTTTCAGATACAGGGAAGAGCCTTCAATACCTACAGCCTCCCGTGGGATCCGTACTGTTTGAGAAGGATCCATGGATTCTAAGACCACCAGGGCTGTCATGATCTTGGTGGTGCTGGCGATCAGAGACCGCCTGTGGCTGTCCTTCTCAGCCAGGATCCTTCCGGTATCCCCATCTATAAGAATATGAGACAGGGCCGAGGTAGAGGGCACCGCTCCTACAGGAATGGTAAAAAGGGCGGCGACAAGAAGTAGTGCCACCGCCCTGCAGAATACTTGTTTCATTCTCATCACCGGGAATAGCTTGCCCCGACAGTGAGAAAATATACCTCGTAGGATGAGAGATTAAAACAAAGGTTCCTCTTTGGCCCCGGATCTGACATTGCCGACCAGATCGGAGAGTTTGTCCACCAGACCGGGGAGCTGCTCGATGAGACGATCCGTAGAGGTCTTGGCAGGCTCGTCAACGGGGACGACCCGTACTCTCTCTCCCTGGAGAATAATAAAGGCAACGGGTGTCAGGCTTACACCACAACCGATACCGCCACCGAAGCTGGCATCTAAGCCGGAGGTCTTGTTGGCAAGATCTGCACCGCCGGAGGCAAGTCCTACGGTGATCTTGGAAACAGGGATGATGGTCGTATCCCCTACTACGATAGATTGGCCTACGACCATGTTGGCATCTGCCATGTCACGGATCCGTGCCAAGGAGGCGTTTAATACCTCGGATACATTTTTACTCATTCTCTGCACCTTCCTTTTGTTCTTCAGGCAGTTCGCGTTTGCCGAACTGCATCTTTTCGATCTCGGGTAGCTCGTCCAGGGACGCTATGCTAAAGGTCCGTAAAAAATCAGCTGTGGTACGATACAGGATAGGTCTGCCGGGGACATTCAGTCTGCCGCATTCCTCAATGAGATGCTTGTTCAGCAGGGCATTGACGGAATAGGAGCTGTCTACCCCACGGAGCTGCTCTACGTAAGCCTTGGTAGCAGGCTGATAGTAGGCAATAATGGTAAGGGTCTCCAGTTGGGAGGCAGAGAGCTTGGGAGGCTTGCGGGTCTCCAGGGCCTTGGTCACATAGGCAGACAGCTCTCCGGAGGAGCACATCTGATATGCCCTGTCCAATCGAACGATACGGATCCCCCGACGGTCAAAGGCATATTCGTCCATGAGAGCACGGGCTGCCTCCTCAATGTCACGGGGGTCGCATTCGGCGGTCTTGGCCAGCCGCTCCAATTCCACAGGCTCCCCTGCGGCAAAGAGGACGGCCTCAATAATTCGTTTCAATTGCTCCATCAAAGTCCGACCTTTCTCCATCGGGCATCTGTCGGAACCGAACATCCAGATCCTCGGCATCACCCTCAATGGTGACGGAGTTGGTTCGACATAGCTCTAATACTGCCAGGAAGGTTGCTACGATCTCACTGCGGCTCCTGCTGCCACGGAACAGGGAGAGGAATTTCTCAACGCCCTTCATAAGGAGGCGTTTGAGGACCTGGGCCGCCTTCTTGGTGACGGGATAGGGCTCTGCTCCTACGATACCCCGGAAGTTGCTCACAGGAGGCGGCATACGTCGCTCGCTCCGCTCTGCAATCATGTGGAAAGCACGCACAAGATCCTGTGGATCGTGCTGATAGCGGTAGGTATGATCCACCTTGAGAGGCTCCGGCTCCTTGGTAAAGAGGTTGATGCCGATCTCGTTACGTGGCTCTAAGAAGCCTATGGCATTGCGGATCTGCTCAAAGGCGGCTGCACGCTGCTTCTCTTCCAGGGAGCGGATCAACAGCTCCATCTCACTAAGAGCCTCCTCACGCTCGGCAGCGGACAGGAGCATCTTGGTCTTAATGAGCATCAAGTGGGAGGCCATGGCAATGAACTCGCTGGCGATCTCCATATCCATAGCCTTCATCTCATCGAGGTAGGCAAGGTACTGCTCCAGGATGGATGAGATGCTCACATCCTCAATATCGATCTTGTTCTTGCTCAGCAACTGGAGAATGACTCCGAGAGGACCGTCAAAGTCCTCGGGAAGCTCATTATTGCTCCGCATTACGCCACTGAGGTGGTATGTGGGTTCATTCATCTCATGATCCTCAAAGTACTTTACTCAATATAGTATAACACTATTTTTGCTGTTGTGCAATAGAAAATTGCAATATTTACAGATTTACTCGCCGCAGGCTCTCATGATCAGGGTCACAAGGTCTCCCCTGCCCGTGCCCTTCTCCGCAGAGAAGGGGATCAAGGGGACAGAAGGGTCCAGGTTCAGCACACGGCGGATGCTGTCCATATTAGGTTCGATCTCACGGGGCTTGAGCTTGTCTAACTTGTTGGCAACTACCACGAAGGGTCGACCCGTTGTGCGGAACAGGTCACACATGACCACGTCCAGCTTGGTAGGGTCGTGACGGGCATCTACGATGAGGACGCCCAGGGTGATCAGCTCGGAATTGGCAAAATAGGATTCCATAAGCTTGCCCCAACGCTCCTTCTCGGAGGCGGCCACCTGGGCATAGCCGTAGCCGGGAAGGTCTACGAAGTAGGCCTTCTTGTCTACGGAGAAATAATTGATGTGGATGGTCTTACCCGGCTTCTGCCCTACCCGGGCAAAGTTCTTACGCTGGAGGATACAGTTCAGGACAGAGGACTTGCCTACGTTGGATTTGCCGGAGAAGGCGATCTGAGGCAGACCGTCACGGAGGAAGTCTCCTGCCTTGGCAACGGAGCGTATGAATTCTACTTTCTGAAGGTTCATTGTCTGATTCCTGCCTTTGCGCCTGTAGTATCCTGGGTCACGGGGTAGGTGTTGCGTTTCTTACCCTCATCTGTAAGGGACTCTGTGGGGAAGGTCAGAGCTGTCTCGATGACCTTATCTACGTGGTCTGCAAGGATGAAGTTGAGACTGCGGCGGACTGTCTGATCGATCTCGGATAGATCCTTCTCGTTATCCTTGGGGATAATGACGGTCTTGATCCCGGCACGGAGGGCTGCCATGGTCTTCTCCTTAAGGCCCCCAATGGGAAGGACACGGCCGCGGATGGATATCTCCCCTGTCATGGCGATCTCGGCAGAGACCGTTGCCCCGGACAGGGCAGAGATCATGGCGGTGCAGACCGCAATGCCTGCGGAGGGACCGTCCTTAGGAACGGCACCCTCGGGGAAATGGACGTGGATGTCCTTGGTCTTGTAGAAATCACGGTCAATGGCGAAACGGGCACATCGGGAACGGATATAGCTCATGGCGGCATGGACAGATTCCTTCATGACCTCACCAAGGTTGCCGGTCAGCTCCAGCTTGCCGCTTCCGTCTACAACGTTGCACTCTACCTCAAGGGTCTCACCGCCTACGGCGGTCCATGCAAGACCTGTCACCAGACCCACCTGGTCTAACTGGGGCCTCTTAGAGGGCAGGACCTTCTCCGGTCCCAGGAATTGTGCCAGGTTGTCGCTCTTGACCGTGAGACGGGTCAGCTCCGGATCGGAGACGAAGCACATGGCTGCCTTGCGGCACATGGTGGCTACCTGCCGCTCTAAGTTACGGACACCGGATTCACGGGTGTAGCACTGGATCATATCACGGATAGCTCCGTCAGTAATCCGGAGCTGAGATTTCTTGAGGCCGTGCTTGGCAAGCTGCTTTGCAAGGAGATGTCCCTTGACGATAGCCAGCTTCTCCTCGTCTGTATAGGAGTTCAGCTCAATGACCTCCATACGGTCCAGGAGAGGTCGGGGGATCGTGTCCAGGGTATTGGCAGTGGTAATAAACATACAGCCGCTAAGGTCGTAGGGAAATTCCAGGAAATTGTCACGGAAGGTGCTGTTCTGCTCTGCATCCAGAACCTCTAAGAGGGCGGCAGAGGGGTCCCCCTTGTAATCCCTGCCCAGCTTGTCGATCTCGTCTAAAAGGAGCAAGGGATTGGAGCTGCCGCACTGGGTAATAGCAGAAATGATCCGACCGGGCATGGCACCGATATAGGTCTTGCGGTGTCCGCGGATCTCGGCTTCGTCATGGATGCCGCCCAGGGATAATCTTGCCAGCTTGCGGTTAAGGGCACGGGCGACACTCATGGCAATAGAGGTCTTGCCTACGCCGGGAGGGCCTACCAGGCAGATGATCTGCCCCGGCATATTGGGAGCAAGCTGCTTGACGGCAAGGATCTCCAGGATCCGCTCCTTGACCTTCTCCAAGCCGAAGTGGTCATGGTCCAGGATCTTGCGTGCCCGGTCTACATTGACACGCTCCCGTGTGGTGGTGTTCCAAGGCAGAGCCAATGCCGCATCTAAATAGGTACGGATCACAGAGGCCTCGGCAGAGCCGTAGCCCTGCTTACTGAGCCGCTGGACCTCCTTCTTCAGCCTGGCCTCTACGTCCTCGGGGAGAGACAGTGCACGAATCTTTGAGCGGTATTCCTCCAGCTCTGCCTCGTCGTCATTCTCCCCTAACTCCGTGCGGATGGCACGGATCTGCTCACGGAGGTAGTAATCACGCTGATTCTTGTCCATAGCCTCCTGCGTCTTGTCATGGATCAGATTCTCCAGACGAAGAACGTTAAGCTCACGGGCGTAGAGTCGGTTGATCGTCTCCAAACGGCGGATGGGATTGAGCTGCTGCAGGACCTTCATCTTGTCCTCGTAGCCGAAGGTAGCGGCATGACCCATAAGGTCAGCAATATATCCCGGATCCTTGGAGGACAGGATCTTAAGCATAGTCTCCTGCAAGGGACGCTGGGACAGCTCCAGGAACTCGTCAAAGAGCTCCGTGGCAACACGGCACAGGGCCTCTAACTTGTCCTCGTGGATATGATAGTCCATATCCGGGATCTTCTCGATCTCGGCTACCAGGTAGGGTGAGGTCTGGACAGCTTCGTGGATCATGGCACGGCATTCGCCGTGAACCAGGATCCGCAGGGAGTCCCCCGTGGCCTTTAGAAGCTGCCGAACCTGAACAACGGTTCCTACGGGGTACAGATCCCCGACGCCGGGGTCATCGGTGGTAACATCCTTCTGGGTCACCAGGATGATCCGCTGATCCTTGGACATAGCTTTATCCAGAGCGCGGATGGACTTCTCCCTGCCTACGTCAAAGTGCATGACGGTGTTGGGAAATGCAGTCATGCCACGAAGTGCAAGAACAGGCATTCGCTGGCTACGAATGACTTCATTCATCATTGGGTTCCTCCTTTCTGATGGTACGTTCAAAGGGAAATCTTGACTTCTGTAGGAAAGAAAAAGAGAGGGTACGTTACTGCGCCCCTCTCTTGTTATGATTGCCGTGGATCGGCTAAAGGGAATTACGAGCGGTGAGAGATCACGGGCTTGGCACCGGTGAGAACACAGTCCTTGGTAATGAGTACATGACTGATGGTGGGATCCGAGGGAATTTCGTACATGATCCCCGTCATGATGCTCTCCAAAACAGCTCGCAGGCCTCTTGCACCGATCTTGCGGTCGTTAGCCAATTGGGCTACAGACTCCAGTGCCTCAGGGGCAAATTCCAGTTCAACGTTATCTAATGCAAAGAGCTTCCTGTACTGCTTGCACAGTGCGTTCTTAGGCTCTGTGAGGATCCGCACAAGCTCCTCGGTACCCAGGCTTGCCAAGCTGGTGATCACAGGGAGTCTGCCTACCAGCTCGGGGATGATGCCGAATTTAAGGAGATCGTGGGGCTGAACCTGAGCAAAGAGGGCTCCTACGTCGATGTGGTTCTTGGAGCGGAGCTCAGAGCCGAAGCCTACTGCGGAGCGGTCTACACGACGCTCAATGATCTTGTCCAAGCCGTCGAAGGCACCGCCGCAGATAAACAGGATGTTAGTGGTATCCACCTGGATAAACTCCTGCTGGGGGTGCTTGCGTCCTCCCTGGGGAGGCACATTGGCTACAGTGCCCTCAAGGATCTTAAGGAGAGCCTGCTGGACACCTTCACCCGAAACGTCACGGGTAATGGACTTGTTCTCGCTCTTGCGAGCGATCTTATCCATCTCATCAATGTAGATAATGCCCCGTTCTGCCAGTTCTACGTCAAAATCCGCAGCCTGGAGGAGGCGGAGAAGGATGTTCTCCACGTCCTCGCCTACGTAGCCGGCCTCTGTAAGAGTGGTGGCATCGGCAATGGCAAAGGGAACGTCTAAGATCTTGGCAAGGGTCTGGGCAAAGAGGGTCTTGCCGCAACCCGTAGGTCCGATGAGAAGGATATTGCTCTTCTGCAGCTCTACGTCAGAGTCTCCGCCGAAGAAGATACGCTTATAGTGATTGTAAACAGCTACGGACAGAGCGATCTTGGCCTGCTCCTGACCGACGATATAGCTGTCCATAAATTCCTTCATTTCCCGGGGGGTAGGAAGGCACTGGGGGGTGTCGTTGGTCTTCTGATCCGGGGTGTCGTACAGATCCTCCTCAAGGATGGAGCTGCAGATATCTACACACTCGTTGCAGATATACACACCGGGACCGGATAGAAGACGCTTAACACTATCCTGGGGCTTGCCGCAAAAGGAGCAGCGAACAACTTTATCAGCCAAAATGATTCTCCTCTATTCCTCTTATCTCTGATAAATGACCTTGTCAATGAGGCCGTACTCCCTGGCTTCCTCAGCAGTGAGGAAATGATCCCGTTCGCAGTCACGGGTCACGGTCTCTACGTCCTTGCCGGTGTTGTCGGCCAGGATGGTATTGAGCCGCTTCTTCATGTCCAGAATTCGGCGAGCCTGGATCTCGATATCCGTGGCCTGACCCTGGGCACCGCCGAGGGGCTGGTGGATCATGATCTCCGCATTGGGCAGGGCGATACGCTTGCCCTTGGTACCGGAGGACAGGAGGAAGGCACCCATGGAGGCCGCCATACCGATGCAGATAGTGGAAACATCGCACTTGATGTACTTCATGGTATCATAGATGGCCATGCCTGCGGTAACGGAGCCGCCGGGGCTGTTGATGTAGAACTGGATATCCTTGTCGGGGTCCTGGGCTTCTAAATACAGAAGCTGGGCTACGATAAGGCTGGCAGTTACGTCATTGACTTCCTCATACAGGAAAATAATACGGTCGTTGAGAAGTCGGGAGAAGATGTCATAGGAACGCTCTCCGCGGCTGGTCTGTTCAACAACATAGGGGACTAAACTCATATTCATAACTCCTTTCACCATATGGGCCACATAAAGTGTAACCCTATAGAAGGAAAATTATTCCTCGGTCTTGGCAGGGGCAACGATAACAGCGGAGTCAGCGATCAGCTTAGCAGCCTTGCGGACCTGCATATCGCCCTTGAGCTCCTGGGCCTTGAAGTATTCCTTGATCTTCTCCACATCCATCTGATATCTCTCTGCCATGTTGACATACTCAGCCTCGATCTCTTCTTCGGTGACCTCGATGCCCTCTGCGGTAACAACGGCATCCAGGAGGACATTGATCTTAACAGCATTCTCAGCACCGGGACGGAGGCTGTTCTTGATGGCATCCATGTTGCCGCCCAGCATCTGTGCATAGGCCTCTAAGGAAGCACCCTGGCTGCGGAGCTCATAATCCATACGCTCCATCTCACGCTCCAGCTCCTCGTCGATCATGGAAGCAGGGATCTCAGCGGTCATGTTCTGGGCAGCCTTCTCGATAGCGGCACTCTGGAATGCACGGTCGATGCCCTCGGTCTTCTTGGTCAGAAGGGTCTTCTCGATGTCGGCACGGAGCTCCTCGACGGTATCGAACTCGGATACATCCTTAACGAACTCGTCGTCAATGGCAGGAACCTTGGTCTCCTTGACTTCGTGGAGCTTGATGTGGAAGACAGCGGCTGCCCCTGCCAGCTCCTCGGAATGGTACTGCTCGGGGAAGGTTACGTTAATGTCTCTCTCCTCCCCTGCGGTCATACCAACCACCTGCTCCTC
>JAZNYV010000136.1:0-36844 GCA_045594585.1 Faecousia sp.
CGTTGGCCATCTGGACCATCATGATCTTCTTCTCCTCGGCCAGAACGTCCTCAGTGACCTGAGCCTTATCCCAGAAACGGGGATTCAGAGCAGCGATCTGCATGGCAACGTCCTTGCCGATCTCGGTAGCGTCGATGCCACCCTCGACCTCGAGGTTGACCAGAACGCCGATCTTGCCGCCTGCGTGAACGTAAGCGACGCAGGTGTTCTCAGCATAGCGCTCGAAACGGCGGATCTGCAGGTTCTCACCGATGGACATGACCTTCTCGGGCATGATCTCGGCAACGGTCAGGTCTCTGCCGGGGTAGGTGCAGTTCATGAGAGCGTCTACATCAGCGGGAGCGTTAACAGCAACACAGGTAGCGATGTCCTTAACAAAGGGAACGAACAGGTCGCTCTTTGCACAGAAGTCGGTCTCGCAGTTGACTTCCACAACAACGCCTACACCGTCGATGACAGCGGCGTATGCCATGCCCTCGGCAGCAATACGGCCGGACTTCTTAGCAGCCTTGGCCAGGCCCTTCTCACGGAGCCATTCAACAGCCTTGTCCATATCGCCATCGGTTTCCATGAGGGCCTTCTTGCAGTCCATCATACCGACGTTGGTCATTTCACGCAGGGTCTTAACATCAGCAGCAGTAAATGCCATAGTAGTATTCCTCCTAAAATTTTTCTTTTGAGTGCTAAAGATTTGGTTTTTGAAAAATGCCCGTCGGGTTGCGGCGGGCATTTAAGATCATGAATTATTCCCTATGGGATTATTCCTCAACGGGAGCCTCAGCGGGAGCCTCGGTGTTGGCCTCGCCCTGGCGGCCTTCCTGCACAGCGTTAGCCATGGTGGCAACGATCAGGCGGATAGCACGGATGGCGTCGTCGTTGCCGGGGATGACGTAGTCGATCTCATCGGGATCGCAGTTGGTGTCAACGATAGCAACGATGGGGATGTGGAGCTTGCGAGCCTCAGCGATCGCATTACGCTCCTTGCGGGGGTCAACGATGAACAGAGCACCGGGGAGCTTCTTCATGGACTTAACGCCGCCCAGGTACTTCTCCAGCTTTTCGATCTCGCCTTCGTGCTTAATGACTTCCTTCTTGGGGAGCATTGCGAAGGTGCCGTCCTCCTGCATCTTGCGGAGCTGTGCCAGACGGTCGATACGGGTACGCATGGTCTTGAAGTTGGTCAGCATGCCGCCCAGCCAACGAGCGTTGACATAGTACTGGTCAACACGGAGAGCCTCTTCCTTGATAGCTTCCTGTGCCTGCTTCTTGGTGCCGACGAAGAGAACGTTCTCGCCGTTAGCAACGATCTCGCGGATGAAATTGTAAGCTTCCTCGATCTTCTTAACGGTCTTCTGCAGGTCGATGATGTAGATACCGTTACGCTCGGTGTAGATGTAGGGAGCCATCTTGGGGTTCCAACGACGGGTCTGGTGACCGAAGTGGACGCCTGCTTCCAGCAGACTCTTCATGGATACAACTGCCATTTGTGTTTCTCCTTTTCGTTTTACCGCCATTGCCCTCATCTCCCCCGCCCACCGCAAGGCGGCACTGGGGCGGAAAATCCGGCAATGTGTGGTGTGTTATGATGTCACAGATTTTCTGTGCCGATATATTATAATCTATGAAAATGAAAATTGCAAGTGTTTTTTTGCTTATTTTTAGAGTTTTTTTCCTTTGTTTTTCAGTGATTTTTCTTAAAACAGCTCCTTGTTTGACCGAGGGAGCCGAAACTTGTCTAAATCTCCTTCAATAAGGATAATATCATCCCCGATCTGTCGAATGCACTTCCAGGGAATGACAAAATCCTCCTGATGTCCCAACAGACCGAAGCACCGCCCCTTCCCGGGAACGATAAGTGCCGCGATCTGCCCGCAACGGCAGTCCACCTCCACATCACACACATACCCCAGCCGACAGCCGTCACAGACGTTGACCACTTCCTTGCACTTCAAATTGGAAAACCGATTACCCATATTGATCCCTCCCATATGATACCATAAACCATTCTATGCGGAAAGAGATGATCAAATTCCGGTTTATCGAGCTGTTCGATTCCCGTACCATGCAACATATCACCGTACATGGCTGTCGTAGGGCAAGCTGAGGGCAGCTTGCCCTACGGGATAGTGCGTGTTTCGGTGGTTTGTACCTTTCCAAACAGCTCCATAAATTGGGAATTTGAAGCTGTAAATTTTATAAGGAAAGGATTTTTATGAAACTTTTTCTTGATTTTTTCGTCTTAATAGGTATAGTAGAACTATAGAACAATTTAGGAGGTACGATTATGCGTGGCAAGAACAAGTGTAAGATCCTCAGACAGATCCGTCAGCGGATCGCAGAGGAGAATGATATTCCTCTTATTACCAAGGATTGTACTTATCAAGGGGAGTGCACCGGCACCTGTCCCCGATGTGAGGCGGAGCTGCGGTATTTGGAGCAGCAGCTTGCCCGTCGGCAGAGCCTTGGGAAGGCTGTTACCGTAGCCGCCCTGTCCGTGTCCCTAATGGCAGGAGCCGCAGGCTGTACCGTGGGCGGGGGAGAGCTACAGGGGGATGTGCCCAATATTTCCGCTCCCGAGACCACCGAGGGAGAAAAGAGCACCGGTGACGGTGCCCTCAAGCTCCTGCCCGATGGGACAGTCTTTGATACAAGCAATGAGGGGCCGGAACCCGGGTCTTACTTAGGCTATGCATCTCCTACGGAGGGAGAGCCTACGGAGATCGTAGAGCTGGAGGGGGATGTTGCCTATTTTCCCACCATTGAGACTGTGGAAACCGTAGGGGTACCTCCTGCACCCTCTACGGAAGCCGGAGAGGAGACCTCTGCTCCCGCCATGCTGGAGCCTGTAGGAGGTAATGGCTGAGCCTCTGTACCCCTTCCTGACAATGGCCCGTCTGCGGATGGAGCTCGACGGGGAGGGAGTTACCACCCTTGTGGCAGGGGCAGGCTGTCCTCTGTCCTGTGAATACTGCATCAACAAGAAGCTCCTTGCGGGCAAGGGGACACCCCTTACCCCACAGGAGCTGTTTGAGAAGGTGAAGATCGACGACCTGTACTTCCAAGCCACCGGGGGCGGTGTGACCTTCGGTGGGGGAGAGGCCCTGCTCCATGCAGACTTTATCCGTGCCTTTCGGGCCCTCTGCGGCAACCGCTGGCGGCTCTATGTGGAAACAAGTCTCTCCGTTCCACGGGAGCAGGTAGACCTTGCCGCTCAATGTGCAGACGGCTTCATCGTGGATATCAAGGATATGGACCCGGAGATCTACAGAGCCTACACAGGCAGGGAAGCCGTCCTCGCCCACGACAACCTCAAACATCTCCTGTCCCTTACGGGCCCGGAACGGATCCTGGTCCGGGTCCCCTTGATCCCCCGATATAATACCCCCGAAGCCCAAGCCCACAGCCTCCGACAACTGAGAGCCATGGGCTTCACCCGTTTAGATCCCTTCCCCTACATCCTCAGAACTTAATGGACGCAGATGGCTTTGCGGAGGGAGGCGATAGCGTTCTTCTCCAGACGGGAGACCTGGGCTTGGGAGATGCCTACCTCTTTGGCTACCTCCATTTGGGTCTTACAGTGGAAGAACCGCATGGTCAGGATCTTCCGCTCCCGTTCTCCCAGGGCGGAGATCCCGTCCTTCAGGGCGATCCGCTCCAGCCATTGCTCGTCGGTGTTACGGGGATCGCTGACCTGGTCCATGACCGTGAGAGGATCTCCACCATCGGAATAGACCGGCTCAAAGAGGCTGATGGGTGCCACCATGGCATCCATGGCCTCGTTTACTGTTTTTAGGGGCAGCTCCAGCTTTCGGGCGATCTCCTCCATGGTCGGCTCACGGGAGCTCTCTGCCATCATGGTCTCCTTGCATTGCAGGACCCTGTATGCCACGTCCCGAATGCTGCGGGACACCCGAATGGCACTGTAATCTCTCAGATACCGCTTCACCTCCCCCTCGATCATGGGAACCCCGTAGGTGCTGAAGCGGACGTTAAGATCCGTGTTAAAATTATTGATAGCCTTCAGCAGACCTACGCAGCCCACCTGGAACAGATCGTCGGGATTCTCGTTCCGTCCCATGAATTTCTGGATCACCGACAGGACCAAACGGAGGTTTCCCTCGATCAAGGTGTTCCTTGCGTCCCGGTCTCCTTGCTGTGCCCGTTTGAGTAAGGGGATCATTTCTTCGCTTTTCAGTGTTTTCAGCTCCGCAGTGTTGACACCGCAGATCTCCACCTTTCCCTGCATGACATATCCTCCAAAGTTTGTGTGTGGAAACAGTATTTCCCAACTTCGGCGGTTCATTCCTTGTTTTTGTTCACATTTACGAAGGAGCATGGTCCCGTGGGTGGAAAATCTCGGTAACAGGTCTTTTTGATTACCCTGCAATTCGGGATATTCCGAACTTTTTCACGGATTCTTTCAATACTGTGGTTTACATAACAACATGAAAAAACCGGGATTATGGGAATTATTGCAACCAATTGTAATAAACAGCCCCTGCATATATTCATTCTATGCAGGGGGCTGTACACAGGCTCAGCCCTGTGCAAAACCCTTGGTAAACAAGAGTTTTGAACATTGTGAACAGGGTTATGCACAGGACAGTATATACCTGTATGCCCTGTATAATGGGTTTACATAATTCTGCATCCCTATTGGGGAACAAATTGTACAAAATCCTCATAGGAAAATTCCGGGTGCAGGACCAGGTTGATCCCACCTGCCAAAACCGCTCCGAGATAGCGGATCTGCTCATCAATATCTCTGGGTGTTACGATCATGGGACTGCCCTCTCCTGCATCGACTACGGTGGGAACCCCTACGGCATAGACGGGGATGCCCAGGGTCTCCCGGGAGAAGGGAGCACGGCAGTTCCCCACACCGGAGCCGGGGGCAATGCCTGCAGTGGTGCATTGGACCGTGTTGCACAGCCTGTCTACACTGCCTGCGGCTAAAGCATCGATGCAGAGCAGGCAATGGGGCTTGACGTGGTCCACCGCACCTCGTACCAGCTCCAGACTTTCTATCCCTGTGGTAGCAAGAACTCCCGGACGGATCACGCTGACACTGCGGCAGGAGCCGAACGCCTTGGGCAGGGCCCGGATCAAATGACGGGTCAGGAAGATCCTGTCAGCTGTTTCCGGCCCCAGGGCATCGGGGGTCACTGCCCGGTTGCCCAGACCTACCACCATGACGCTCTGACCCTCACGGAGGTCCATGAGTCTGTCCAATTCCTTGGCAAGCTCCAGGGCAGGACCCCTGGGGTCCCGATCATGGGCAGGCAGGTCCAGGGTCAGATAGGTGCCTACGGGCTTCCCCAGGGTCTCGGCACCCTCCTGGTTTAAGACCTCTACAAAGGTCACATTTCCTTCTTCTCTTGCCCGTACCCCCTGCAATTGGGTGGTTCTTGACGGGTCACGGTCCCATAATTCCTTGGCCTCCAGAGCCAAATCAGTGCGAATCATAGGTATTCCCCCTTTCTTCTCTATATTTCCCTGTTATTTGAAGGATTATTTTTCAATTTTCTAAAAAAAGACTTGACTATTGAGATTTTGCTGTTATAATAGGTAATTGCTGAAGAGAAATTCTTCAAAGGAGGTGTATCCAAAGTGCCCAACATTAAGGCAAACAAGAAGCATGTTATCCTGTCCCGCATTGCCAACGAGCGTAACAAGATGGCTAAGTCCGCTCTGAAGACCGTTCTGAAGAAGTTCGACGCCGCTGTTGCTTCCGGTGACAAGGCTCAGGCCACTGCCGCTTACACTGCTGCAGTCGTCGCAGTTGACAAGGCTGTTAAGAAGGGTATCCTGCACAAGAACAACGCCGCTCGCAAGAAGAGCAGCATGACTCTCAAGGTCAACGCCATGGCGTAAGCAAAATTAAAGGTTTTTACCGCCTGATGGAGCAATTTTCCATCAGGCTTTTGCTTATTTTTACGGGAGGACTACCCAATGCTCCACGCTGGTATCTGCCGGAGCTTTTAGCCCAGCTCCTGCTTATGAAAGGCTTGAAATACACAAAGTAATCCTGTGATGTGCAAATTCCGATTTGTCGAGCTGATTAAAAAGGCACAAACCACCAAATCACGCACGATCCCGTAGGGCAAGCTTGTACGATGATATGTTGCATGGTTCTGAAATCGAACTGCTCCATAAATCGGGAATTTTGCGTTGCGATTTTGGTGGTTATGATGTATAATACTATATAATATATTGTATCTGTTTACGAGGAGGTGGCGGCTATGGCTGTGAAGGATCCCAATTCTATATTGAATCTGCCCGGGATCGGGCCTAAGAAGGCGGAGCTGTTTGCCAAGCTGGGGGTCAGCACTATGGAGGAGCTCCTGCGGCTCTATCCCAGGGATTATGAGGATCGGACCAAGCTGGTGCCCATTGCCTCCCTGGAGGTGGGGGTCCCGGCCTGTTTTATTGCCTCTGTGCTGAATACGCCTATGACCCATCGGATCCCCAAGGCAGACCGCCGCACCCTGGAGGTGACCAAGGTCACTGTGGGGGACCATACGGGGAAGCTGAATCTCACCTTCTTCAATGCAAGCTACAGTGTGGAGAAGCTCCACAGAGGGGAGACCTTCGTGTTCTACGGCACCCTGTCCGGGGACTATATTGGCTACGGCATGACCAATCCCCTCTTTGAGTCCCCGGACGCACAGGGACAGGTGACCCGTTGTATCGTCCCCGTGTACCCCCTGACCGCAGGGCTCACCAACGGACAGGTCACCTTGGCAGTCAAGCGGGCCTTGGAGGCTCGCAGTCTTGAGGAGACCATTCCCCAAGAGATCCTGCAGGAATGCCGTCTGCCGGATATCCGCACTGCCCTGTGGCAGATCCACCGTCCTACGGATATGGAGAGCCTGGCTCTAAGCAGCAGACGGATGATCTTTGAGGAGTTCTTCTGCTTCTCCGCCGCCCTCAGTATCCTTAGGAGCAAGCGGACGGCGAAGACCGTTCCGCCTTATATCACAGATCCCGACCCCTTCTGCAAGGCCCTGCCCTTTACCCTGACGGGAGCACAGCAGAGGGTCATTGGAGAGATCCTGGCAGACCTCCGCAGCGGCAAGGCTATGAGCCGCCTGGTCCAGGGAGACGTAGGCTGCGGCAAGACCATGGTGGCTGCCGCCGCCGCCTTCGTAGCCATGAGGAACGGGAAGCAGGCAGCCTTTATGGCTCCCACGGAGATCCTTGCCAAACAGCACTTTGCGGGGCTGGAGCCCCTGTTTGCCTCCCTGGGCTGCAAGGTAGCCCTCCTCACCGGCTCCATGAAGCTCAGCGAGAAGAAAAAGTGCCGTGAGGCCCTTGCATCGGGAGAGATCCAAATGGTCATCGGCACCCATGCCCTCCTGACGGAGGCCACGGTCTTTGCAGACCTTGGCCTGGTCATTGCAGACGAGCAGCACCGCTTCGGCGTGGCACAGCGGGCCACCCTCCTTGCCAAGGGGGAACAGCCCCACCTGCTCATTATGTCTGCTACTCCCATTCCACGGACCCTTGCACTGATCCTCTACGGGGACCTGGATGTGTCCGTGGTGGATGAGCTTCCTCCCGGGAGACAGCAGGTAGACAGCTTCCTGGTAGATGAGCGGTATCGCAAGCGGCTCAACGCCTTTATCCGCAAGCAGGCAGAGGAGGGGCATCAGACCTTTATCGTCTGCCCTGCCATTGAGGAGGGGGAGACGGAATCCCTCAAGGCGGCGGAGCTGTGGGCACAGACCCTCCAAACCGCCGTGTTTCCGGATCTGCGAGTGGCACTGCTCCACGGCAAGATGAAGGGCTCCGAGAAAGAGGAGATCATGGAGGCCTTTGCCACAGGTGCCTACGATATCCTGGTCTCCACTACGGTCATTGAGGTAGGGGTGGATGTGCCCAATGCCACCCTTATGGTAGTGGAGAATGCAGACCGCTTCGGCCTGTCCCAGCTCCATCAGCTCAGAGGCCGTGTAGGCAGAGGGAAGGCCAAGAGCTACTGCATCCTGGTGTCCGACAATCAGGCTCCCGATACCCGTCAGCGGCTGAAGGCTCTGTGTCAGACCACAGACGGCTTCCGCATTGCCAAGGAGGATCTGAAGCTCCGTGGACCCGGGGACTTCTTCGGCTCCCGTCAGCATGGCCTGCCTATGTTCCGACTGGGGAATCTGACCCAGGACTTAGGGGTACTGCAGCAGGCACAGGAGGCGGCTGCCAAAACCGTTTCCGCAGACAGACCCCTGCCTCCTCCCCTGGAGAAGCGGATCCGTCTTCTGTTAGAGCAAGAGGGAACCCTTAACTGATTTTCCGGGAAATCTTATACAAAACTCCCAAAATTCCGTTAGATAACCGGGACAGGAGTTGGATTTTTTATAGTTTGTTCCAAAAAACAAAAATTCTCATTGTACATTTGCAAAAAATGTAGTAAAATAGATTGAATCATTATATAAGTGGAGGTTTGCACCTTATGAAGAAACCCATCGTATTAGTCATTATGGACGGCGTAGGCCGTGGCGACGGCGGCAGCGGCGATGCTGTTGCAGTGGCCAAGACTCCTGTCCTGGATCAATTGTTCGCCACCCGTCCCTACACCTGGCTCAAGGCCCACGGCTCCGCTGTCGGTCTGCCCAGTGATGATGATATGGGCAACTCCGAGGTAGGACATAACGCACTGGGCTGTGGTCAGGTCTACTCTCAGGGTGCCAAGCTGGTTGGGGAGTCCATCGAGAACGGCACTCTCTTCGCTTCCAACACCTGGCAGGAGCTCATCGCCAATGCCAAGAATGACAAGACCCTCCACTTCCTGGGTCTCCTGTCCGACGGCAACGTTCACTCCAACATCAGCCATCTCATTGCCCTCCTCCGTGAGGCCAAGGCACAGGGAGTCAAGAACGTCCGTTGCCACATCCTCCTGGACGGCAGAGACGTTCCCGCAACCTCCGCTCTGGAATACGTAGAGCAGCTTGAGGCCGTCTTGGCAGAGCTGTCCGGCGAGGGCTATTCCTACCGCATCGCCTCCGGCGGCGGCAGAATGAACATTACCATGGACCGCTACGAGGCTAACTGGAAGATGGTAGAGGACGGCTGGAACACCCACGTCCGTGGCATGGGCAGACAGTTCGCCGATGCCAAGACCGCTAACGAGACCTGCCGTGCCGAGACCGGCTGTAGCGACCAGGATCTGCCTGCCTTCGTTATCGCAGAGAACGGTGAGCCCGTGGGCAAGATCGCCAATGGCGACAGCGTCATCCTGTATAACTTCCGCGGCGACCGCGCCCAGGAGATCTCCCTGGCCTTCGACCGCAAGGACTTTGACAAGTTCGACCGTGGGGACTACACCGGCGTAGAGTTTGCCGGTATGCTGGAGTATGACGGGGACCTGCACATTCCCTCCCGTTACCTGGTACAGCCTCCCGTGATCCGCAATACCCTCACAGAGCTGCTGTGCAAGCACGGCATCCGTGAGTATGCCGTCTCCGAGACCCAGAAGTACGGCCACGTGACCTATTTCTGGAACGGCAACCGTTCCGGCAAGGTCAGCGAGGAGCTGGAGGTCTACGAGGAGATCCCCTCCGACGTTCTCCCCTTCGAGCAGGCTCCTGCTATGAAGTCCGTAGAGATCACCGATAAGCTGGTTGCCGCTATGGAATCCGGGAAGTTTGACTTCCTCCGTTGCAACTATCCCAACGGCGACATGGTAGGCCACACCGGCGTTATGGAGGCTGTTATTACCGCTATGGAATGCGTGGATGCAGGCCTGGGCCGTGTTCTGGAGGCTGCCGACCGTTTGGGCTACACCGTTCTGATCACTGCCGACCACGGCAATGCAGACCAGATGACCGAGACCAAGAAGGGCAAGACCAGTATCCGTACTGCTCACAGCCTGAACCCCGTTCCCTTTATCGTATACGACAAGGACACCGCCTATTCCCTCAAGGAGGGTTGCTTCGGCCTTGCCAACGTGGCACCTACCGTTGCCGCCATGATGGGCCTGGAAGCCCCCGAATGCTGGGAAGAGAGCATGATCTGATCATTTGATCAAGGAGGTATGACTATGCTTCGTCAAGAAACCGATTTCGGCAATATCACTGTAGGTCTCAATGTCTACACCCAGATCGCAGGCAATGCGGCGACCAAGTGCTTTGGCGTTAAGGGTATGGCAATGCGGTCTATGAAGGACGGCCTGGTACACCTGCTCCGTCGGGAGTCCATGACCAAGGGTGTTTCCGTCCGTATCAACGAGGATGATACCCTGTCTATTGACCTGCACATTATGGTAGATCAGGGGGTCAATATCCCCGTGGTCTGCAGATCCATTATTTCTGAGGTGCGCTATATGGTCACCAAGCAGACAGATACCCAGGTCAAGGATGTCACAGTATATGTTGACTCCATGATGCTTGACTGAGAGGAAGGTGCACTGTAGTGAGAGATACCATTGGCGGATCCCAGCTTAGGACCATGCTCCTGGGAGCAGCCGCTATCGTAGAGAATCGGAAGCAGCAGCTTAACGATCTGAATGTTTTCCCCGTACCCGACGGCGATACGGGTACCAATATGAGCATGACCCTCAATGCCGCTGCCGCAGAGCTCCGCAAGCTCCCCGAGACCAGCACCGTTACCAAGGTTGCCGATACCGCCGCCTCTGCCATGCTCCGTGGAGCCAGAGGTAACTCCGGCGTCATCCTGTCCCTCCTGTTCCGTGGCTTCTCCAAGCGGCTCAAGGGTGCAGAGGCCTGCGACGGTCTCCTCTTAGCCGCCGCCCTCAAGGCAGGCGTTGAGGCCGCCTACAAGGCAGTGATGAAGCCCACCGAGGGCACCATCCTTACAGTCTCCCGTGTGTCTGCCAACGAGGCAGAGGCCAAGGCCGCTGTGGACAACAGCTTCGAGGCCGTCTTAGAGGTCACCGTAGACACCGCTGCCGTGGCACTGGCAGAGACCATGCATCAGAACCCCGTCCTGGAGAAGGCGGGAGTCGTAGACGCAGGGGGCAAGGGCTGGCTCTGTGTCTTAGAGGCCATGCTGGCAGTGGCCCGTGGAGAGACCATCGAAATGGCTCCCGTTTCTGCTGAGCCCGTCAAGGAGCAGGCAGATTTCTCGGATTTCAATACAGAGGATATTACCTTCCAGTATTGTACCGAGTTCATTATCTCCCGTGAGAATCAACGGGATCCCGAGGAGCTCCGTGCCTTCCTGGCTGCCCTGGGTGACAGCCTGGTGCTGGTAGACGATGACGAGATCATTAAGGTCCACGTCCACACCAACGACCCCGGCAAGGCTATGAGCGAGGCCATCAATTACGGCTCCTTCGTTACCGTCAAGGTGGAGAACATGAAGCTCCAGCATACGGAGAAGGTGGTAGAGGAAGCCCCCAAGGAAGAGAAGCTCGCCGCCCCCGAGAAGCGCTACGGCATGGTTTCCGTCTGTGCAGGTGAGGGTCTTGCCAATATCTTCCGTGAGCTGGGTGCGGATCAGATCATCCGGGGCGGTCAGACCATGAATCCCTCCACCCAGGATATCCTCAAGATGATCAACGCTACCCCTGCAGAGGTGGTCTTCGTCTTCCCCAATAACAAGAATATCATTATGGCTGCCCAGCAGACTGTAGAGCTGACGGAGAAGAAGGTCATTGTGGTCCCCACCAAGACCATTCCCCAGGGTGTCACCGCTATGCTGAACTTCGACCCCGAAGGGGACGAGGAGGCCAACTTAGAGGCCATGACCGCGGCTATGGCGAACGTTACCACCGTCCAGCTTACCTATGCCGCCCGAGATTCCGACTTCGACGGTCACAACATCCGTGCAGGTGAGTACCTTGCCCTTTACGGCGGTGCCCTCTTCGGCAGCAACAAGAACCAGACCGTCCTCCTTAAGTCCCTTGCCAAGCAGCTTGCCAAGGAGAACAAGGAATTTATCACCGTCTTCTACGGTGCAGACACCAATGAGACAGAGGCAGAGGCCGCCGCAGACATCCTCCGCAAATACTGCTTCGGTGCCGAGGTCTCCGTCCTCCGAGGGGACCAGCCGGTCTACTACTACCTGATCTCTGCCGAATAAGCAACAGATCACTGCGTAAAAACAAAGAGCACCCGTCCCTGATATGTGCCCCCATAAGAGACAGTGAAAAAGGAAACTGTCTTTTATGGGGGTAATACTATGTCCAAAAGGAAAAAATCAAAGCAGAAGAAAAGATTCGCGTAGCAAAAGAATACATTGCAGGAAGGATTAGCCAAAGTGAAGCAGCACAAATTAGAGTAGATCATCACACAGTTAATGATTGAGTCCGGAAGTATCAGACAAAAGGGGATTGTGGAATTACCGCCGGATACAACGCAACCTGGGTGCTCTGACACCGACGGAGAAATCCTATAGCCATCCGTTGGCAGTATAACACAATCTCAGAAAATGGCCGGACGATACGTCCTGACATTTCCAGAGGCTCCCACGGCACCGCAGTACCGTGCATCTCCAAAAGACTTCCGGCAACCCAAAACGGGTCACAGGAAGTAAGAAAATTTTATGGTACTGTCCACTTGACGGGGAGGTAATGAGTCCGTAAGCTGCTTTTTCTGCAATAAAAATGTATAGGACGATGCCTCCATCGTTTTTTGAGTGCATCTTGTCGTGATTTTGTGCATGTTGTTTGAAAAATGTTGACTTGTTTTCACGGAATTTATAAAATAAATACAAAGAGAGGGGATCGATTTATGGAGGTACTAATCAGACAGATCATTGAAAGAGAAAAAGAAAGGGTTATTCTTGAATGTGTGGAAATGACAAAGGATTTCGAGGATATCAGAGATTATGTTCATATGAAAGGAAATTCTCTGATTGGTTATGTGGACACAAAAGCGTTTACTCTAAAGCTTTCAGATATTCTTTATTTTGAGGCCGTGGGGGAGCACGTCTTTGCCTATACGTGCAAGGAGATCTATCAAATCAAAATGAGACTCTACGAGTTGGAAAAACAATACGAGAAGAAAAAATTTGCTCGTGTGTCCAAGTCTGTACTGGTAAATTTGACACATGCCGAATCATTCCGCCCAACCTTGGGCGCCAGGATCCTCGTCAGGATGGATAATGGTGAAGATGTGGTTATCTCTCGTATGTTTGCAAAAGAATTAAAAAACAAATTGATGGAGACTATGTGATGAAAAAATATATCAAGCACTTTTTCAAAGTGTTTCCAATTACCTATTTGGGGGTTTCTTTGGCTTATGCAATTATCGGAATGATTGCCGGAAGCGACCACGTTCTGACATATGCTCACACCTTTTATCCTATGGTTCTTGCTGCTGCCTGCATTTTGCCGACAATGCTGGTCTGTGACACCGAAAAGTTGAGTGCAAAACAACTGCTGTGGCGCCAGGTTATACAGCTTGTCCTTATTGAGGGAGTTGTGCTGTTTACTGTCTATCATGCTGCACCTGAGAATTCCCCAGCATCAACGGGAGAATTGATTCTGGTTGGCTGTTCTGTTATTCTTGTTTATATCTTGGTTCGATGCGTGTTATGGTTCACTGCATATCTGGATGCGGATGAATTAAACCGTAAATTGAAAGTTCTCAAGGAAAAATAGCGACGATTCCTTGAAGGGAATTGTCGTTTTACGGTGAAGTGTACATAAGGACTTTGTGATTATGCGTGCCTTGGTATATTTATTAGATTTGAAGGAAAGTGAGGAACTTGCTTATGTGGGTCTTGTAATTTCTCTGGGATTTTGGCTTTGAAGGCAACTATTTCTAAGATAAATTATTGAGAAAATGGAGGACAGATTATAATGAAAACTAAGATTTTGTTGCGTACACTTAGCTTGTTCCTTGCACTTTGTTCTATCATCAGTATGTTCCCTTTCTCGGCATTTGCAACCCACGAGCATATTTCCGATCATTGTATTGACGAAAGTTATAGTACCTGTGATTCGTTCCTTGCAGGAGAGGGAATCACAGTTGCATTGTTAGACTCCGGTGTACAGAGTTATCCCGTACACGCTGTTGTTGATTTGGTTGGGGAGGAAGAGGTTTCTTCTCACGGTGATGAAATGGCGGCAGTTCTTTTGGAAAATGCACCCGGTGTGACCCTTATGGACGTCCGTGTTTTAGATGCTGACGGAGTTGGCGATTATGCGGATGTCAGGGAAGGGATTATTTGGGCAACAAATCACGGAGCTCAGATCATTGTTATGAGCTTTGCGGGGTTGGAGAACTCCCGAATTCTCAGAGAAGCAGTGGAATATGCCGCTGAGATGGGTGTTGTTATGGTTGCCGCTGCCGGTAACGATGTGAAGGATACAGCAACCTTCCCTGCTGCTTATGCGCAGGTTCTTTCAGTCGGTGCTTTGAATGAGCAGGGACAGATTACCCCTGGTTCCAACAGCGGTGCCTATGTTGATTTGTATGTGGAAGCACGGGGGGGTACCTCTCACGCAGCTCAAATTGTTGTTGCAAGCATTGCAGAGCTTATGCAGAGCAGACCGGAAGCGACAGCCCGTGAGATCTACGCAGAATTGTCTGAGCTTGAAGAAAAGACTGCTTTGATGAACGAAACTGATGAAGAAGGAAGCGTTTATGCTTCCGCTTGCTTGTTCCATAAGTGGGGTGGCTATAGCACAACAAGAGGCCCTTCCTGCACTTCCACCGGACAAAAGGTTCGTTATTGCACAAAGTGCGGAAAAGCGCAATATGCCACGATTGCAAAACTGGGACATACTGCAAGTAGCTATTATACTCCGATTGGTTATGTATCATGCCTGTCGGACGGAGCAAAGGTAAGGTACTGTGTACGTTGCCCCTATGTTTTTGAGAGAGTAACGCTTAAGGCATTGGGACATTCCTGGAGCGGTTATACCACTACAAAACCTGCAACCTGCACAGCATCCGGACAGAAGGAAAAAATCTGTACTCGTTGCGGGACGAAGTCCTACAGCACAATAGCAGCTTTGGGCCATTATCAAAATAGTTATCCTTCTGTTACAGTTCCATCAACTTGCACGTCGAAAGGCTATTCTATTTACCGTTGTGCAAGATGTAAAACCGATATGAATACACAGCATTTCGCTGCGCAAGGACATTCTTACGGTGACTATGATATCGTTGAGAGCCCAAAATGTACTAAGACAGGATTAAAAGTTAAAACATGCTCTAGATGTAGTGAGAATTCTACATGTACTATTCCAAAGCTGGCTCATTCTTATTATACTGAAGAAGAACGGCGAGAATCCGGTTGCGTAGTAGGATATTATACTTATAAGAAGTGCCGAACCTGTGAAACCATATTTGGTGAAACGGAAAGAGTGACAGTAGAGCATAAAATCGCATTTAGACCATATAAGGAAGCAACTTGCAGAGAAGCAGAAAAAATTGAAGTTTATTGTAAGGAATGCGAAGTTCGTATTAATATTATTGATGGAGATCCTGCTATGGGTCATAATGAGAAAAAGATTGTTGTCACGGAAGCGAATTGCGTCAGTGAGGGGAAGATAGGCTATATATGCGTACGGTGTCATGAAATTTTAAGAACTAAAATAATCCCTGCGAATGGAGTTCATGATTTCGTAACAGAAATCATTGAGCCCGGCAGTTGCCATGTAGATGGAGAAGGAGTAAAAAAATGCCGTTATTGTCCTCAGGAAGAAGCGTATACGATTACTTCCGAGATGATTCAAGATGAACATAGGGCGGAATTCACCCCGAGGAACTACAATGGGTCTCTAGAGTTTTACTGCGAAAAATGTCAGCTATTTGTAGAAATTCGTGGCATAAGTGGTAGTAAAACTGAGCAAGACGATTCGTCAACATATCATTATTGTTATCTCAACTCGAGGGAAACTGAGGAGTTAATAGATAAGTTAGAAGAAGCTAGTGGGGAAATTGTGCTTGCAGCGGCATTATCAGATTTGCTTGTTTTTAAGGGGATAGCTTCATTTACAGTGGATACGAGATTTTTGATTTTAAGAGAGCGGATAAAAAACGCGGCGGAATCTGGACAAGGAATTGCTATAGTGATCACTTTTGATAAATCGTGTGATTCGGAATCTACTATAATACGTTCGCAAGTGAGTGATGATTTCTTGCCTGCGAAATGACACGGGACAGAAGTATATTTTCTTATTAAGCAAGTCTGCCTTTGCCATAAAGGAAGCATCCCGACGGGTAGTTTTGAACTCCTTCCCGTTAAGTGGACAGTAACATAAAAATTATCCTGATTCCGGTGACCCGGTTCGGGTTGTCGGAAGCCTTTTGGGGATGCACAGCACTACGGTGCCGTGGGAACCTCAGGAAGCGTCAGGACGTATTGTCCGGCCATTTTCCGAGGTTTTGTTATGCTGCCAACGGATAGCTATAGTGTTTCACCAGCGATGTCAGAACGCCCTGGTTGCGTTGTACCCGGCGGCTATTGTAGTAGGTTATGTAATTCTCAATCATGGAAACGAGTTCTTCTCGGCTTGTGAACCGTCTGACTATTAGCCTGGAAAATGAATACTTGCTTTCTCTCCCCCAAAGAACGTCACGAGCTCCCTCGAGGCAGGGTCTGCCTTGAGGGAGCTCTCTGCTATCCTTGGATGAAATCGTAGGGGGTGCTCTGATAGACGAAATAGTTCAGCCAATTGGAGAACAGCAGGTGGGCGTAGGAGCGCCATGTCACCATAGGCATTTGGGTATCGTCGTCATTGGGGAAGTAGTTCTTGGGGACTGAAATGGGCTTACCCAAGTTCTTGTCCCGGACATATTCCTTCAGCAGGGTATCGGGATCGTATTCCGCATGACCGGTGAGGAAAACCTGTCTGCCACCCTCGGTGAAGATGGCAAAGATCCCGGCTTCCGGGGAGGAGGCGGCGATCTTCAACTCCGGCACCTTCTCCACATCCTCACGGAGGATGGTGGTATGACGGGAGTGGGGAACCATGAACCAATCGTCAAAGCCACGGAAGAGGATCAGGTGCGGCTTCTCCACCTGATGGGGGAAGATGCCGAACATCTTTTCAGGCAGGGGATGCTTGGGAACACCGTAATGATAGTACAGACCCGCTTGTGCCCCCCAACAGATATGGAGGGTGCTGTAAATATGGGTCTTGCTCCATTCCATGATCTCGCAGAGCTCTGCCCAGTAATTGACCGCCTCAAATTCCAGGTGCTCCACGGGAGCCCCCGTAATGATCATGCCGTCATAGTGCCTGTGACGGATCTCCTCAAAGGTCTTGTAGAAGGCAAAAATATGTTCCTCGGACACGTGAGTGGCCTTGTGGCTCTTGGTCTGCAGGAATTCCAAACGGACCTGCAGAGGCGTATTGCCCAGGAGCCGTGCGAATTGAGTCTCCGTCTCGATCTTGGTGGGCATGAGATTAAGGATCAGGATCTCCAGGGGACGAATGTCCTGAGAAACCGCTCGCTTCTCATCCATAACGAAAATATTCTCCCCCTGCAACACCGCCCTGGCAGGCAGACCGTTGGGTATTTTGATCGGCATAAAAACCCTCCTTTGGGTTGGATCAAAGCTTCTCCAGGGCCCGGGACAGGTCGGCAATGAGGTCCCCGGCGTTTTCCAGGCCGCAGCTATAGCGGATCAGGTCAGGGGAGACACCGGCTGCCAGGAGCTCCCGGTCATTCATCTGACGGTGGGTAGTGCCTGCGGGGTGGAGACAGCAGGTACGGGCATCGGCTACGTGGGTCTCAATGGAGGCAAGCTCCAGAGCCTCCATAAAGGCGGCGGCAGCCTGTCTGCCACCCTTGACACCGAAGGAGATCACGCCGCAGGAGCCCTTGGGCAGGTACTTCTGAGCCAGGTCGTAATACTTATCTCCCTTAAGGTCGGGATAGCTGACCCAGGAGATCTTCTTGTGGCCCAGGAGGAACTCTGCGATCCTGCGGCCATTGTCACAGTGACGGGCCATGCGGACGGGGAGGCTCTCCAGCCCCAAGTTGGTAATAAAGGCATTCTGAGGAGACTGGACACAGCCGAAGTCACGCATAAGCTGGGCAGTGGCCTTGGTAATAAAGGCGCCCTCCTTGCCGAACCGCTCTGTGTAGGTCACACCGTGATAGCTGTCATCGGGGGTACACAGACCGGGGAACTTGTCCGGGTACTTGGCCCAGTCGAAATTGCCGCTGTCAATAATGGCACCGCCCAAAGCGGCACTGTGACCGTCAATATACTTGCTGGTGGAGTGGGTAACGATATCCGCACCCCAGGCAATGGGGCGGCAGTTGATGGGAGTGGCGAAGGTGTTGTCCACGATCAGGGGGACTCCGTGACGGTGAGCGACTCGGGCAAACTTTTCGATATCCAATACACGGAGGGCAGGATTGGCAATGGTCTCACCGAAGACGCACTTGGTATTGGGACGGAAGGCGGCCTCCAGCTCCTCCTCGGTGCAGTCGGGATCTACGAAGGTGCATTCAATGCCCATCCGCTTCATGGTGACGGAGAAGAGATTGAAGCTGCCGCCGTAAATGGCAGAGGAGCTGATAAAGTGATCTCCGCAGCTCGTAATATTAAAAACGGAGAAGAAGGTGGCGGCCTGCCCGGAGCCTGTGAGCATGGCCATGGTGCCGCCCTCCAGGGCAGCTAACTTGGCGGCTACTGCGTCGCAGGTGGGATTCTGCAGACGGGTATAGAAATAACCGCTGGCCTCCAGGTCGAAGAGCTTGGCCATTTCCGCCGCACTCTCATAGCGGAAGGTAGTGCTCTGAATAATGGGGATCTGTCTGGGCTCCCCGTTGCCGGGGGTGTAGCCTGCCTGAATACACAGGGTCTCGGGCTGTAATGCTTTGCTCATATAGGAATACCTCTTTCCCTTACATATTGTATCTGTATGGGATTATAATAGTATATGGTACAAAAGTCAACGAAAAATCTGTTGCTTTTTTCTTTGAAGTGGTGTATTATGGTAGCGTATATAGTGGGAGGATGGTATTTTCTCAAAGGAGGGCTGTAACGGTGCATAAGGCTGTATTTCGCTTTACCTATGCTCTCAATTATGTGTTCCAGGTTACAGTGTGCCTCTTGACCCCTGCGGCCGTTTGGGTGGGCTTGGGCTGGCTCTGCTGTAACCGCTGGGGCATAGGGAGATGGATCATGATCCCGGCAATTATCCTGGGTGTGGTCACCGGATTTATCAGTATGATCCGCTTCCTCATGACCTCCGCCCGGGTCATTGATCCCACAGAGCCGGATCCTGTAGACAAGGAGGGACACAGTGGAAAGCAGTAAGGCAGTTTTTCGGGAACAGCTTCCCGTTTTCCTGGCAGAGCTTCTTCTCTGCGGTACCATGATAGGCGTATACGCCGGTCTGGGGAGGCTTACGGGAGCGGTGCTCCTGGGAGGGAGCATAGGGACCCTCGTAGCCTTAGGGAATCACCTGGCACTGATCCTGTCTGTGCTCCGTGCAGAGGGTAGCGACTCCCCTGCAAAAGGACAGCTCAAGGCCCAGGGGAATATGCTTCTTCGGTTCCTGCTGATGGCAGGGCTCCTGGTCCTTTCCCTTAAATTCTTAGAGACGGATCCCATTGCCACCCTGCTTCCCTTGATCCTGATGCGGATCGCTCTGTTTGTGGGAGGCTTATTTATCAAGAACAAAGGAGGGACGGCAGCTCCATGAATATCAATACCACGGGTCCCAAGATCCTATGGAAATTCGACATCTTCGGATTGACGGTGACCATTACGGAGACAGTGGTCTCCGGTGCCCTGGTATTCCTGCTTCTTGCCATTGCAAGCTATTTCTTAGGCAGGAACCTCAAGAAGCGGCCCGGCGGCCGCCAGGTCCTGGTGGAGAAAGCGGTAACGATGCTCTATAATATGGTGGGTGACACCATGGGCAAGCACAATCTCCGCTTTGCTCCCTATATCGGCACCCTGTTCTGCTCTTCTCTTTTTGGCTCTCTGATCGGCATGACAGGCTTCTTCCGCTCCACCACTTCCGATCTCAGCACCACCCTGACCTGGGCACTGGTGACCTCGGTGCTGGTGTGGTATCACAACATTAAGAACAACGGCTTCCTGGGCTGGCTCAAGGGCTTTACGGAGCCTATTGCGGTCATGACTCCCATGAATATCGTCAGCGAGGTAGCCCAGCCCATTGCTTTGGCCTTCCGTCATTTCGGCAACGTTGCCGGCGGCGGTGTCCTTATGAGCATGGTATACAGTGCACTGGCAGGACTCAGCTCCCTGGTGCTGGGGTGGATCCCCAATGCCTTCCTCAGCTCCATCCCCCTGTTCCAGTTAGGCATTCCGGCAGTTCTGTCCCTGTATTTTGACCTGTTTTCCGGCTTTATTCAAGCCTTGGTATTCTGTATGCTGACCATGGTCTATGTGGGCGAGGCTTGTCCTCCCCCCGCCGAGAAGCAGGAACCCAAAGACGTCAAATAATAATATTTATTTTAGGAGGAAACACAATGGAAATCGCAAGAGGATTAGTCGCAATCGCAGCAGGTCTCTGCATGGGCATCGGTGCAATCGGCCCCGCAATCGGCGAGGGCAACGCAGTAGGCAAGGCACTGGAGGGCATGGCCCGTCAGCCCGAGGCCGCAGGCACCCTCCGTACCAACATGATCCTTGGCTGTGCCATTACGGAGACCACCGGCATTTACTCCCTGGTTATCGCTCTGCTTCTGCTCTTCGCATTCTGATTCAGGAGCTCGGACGTAACCTGAAGAAAGGAGAGATGAGGCTTGGTTTTATTAACCGCAGCCGAGACAAAGGCCTTTATCAGCATTGATATTTGGACCTGTATTTTCATGCTGGGGAACCTTCTGCTCCTGTATTGGCTCATGAAAAAGTTCCTGTTTAAGCCTGTTAAGAAGATGATCGACGACCGTCAGCAGGAGATCGACGATCTCTATGCCGATGCCAATCGGTCCAAGGCAGAGGCCACAGAGCTGAAGGATCAATACGAGACCCGTCTGGCAGAGGCCAACGAGGAGAAGGAGGAGATCCTCCGCACTGCATACCGCAAGGCACAGCTCCGTGAGGAGGAGATCCTCTGTGAGGCCCGGGACAAGGCTGCTCAGACCCTCAAGCGTGCCGATGAGCAGATCGAGCTGGAGAAGAAGCGTGCCCTCAACGAGATCAAGGACGATGTGTCCAATATGGCAGTGGATATTGCCTCCGCTGTTCTGTCCCGTGATATCAAGGGGGAGGAGCACAGTGCTCTCATTGACTCCTTCATCGAGAATTTGGGGGAGAGCCATGATTGATGCCATTCACTACGGACAGGCCCTGTACGAGCTGTCCGCAGAAGGAGGCGTGGAGACCTCCGTACGGGATCAGCTCCGGGTGATCTGTGAGGCTCTGGATCGGGAGCCTGCTTACAGGAATCTGATGGACACTCCTGCAGTGAGCAGTGAGGAGAAGTGCCGCCTCCTTCGCCGGGCCTTTGACGGCGCAGAGGAGCTGCTGTGCAGCTTCCTGTGCATCCTGTGTGAGAAGCGGAGCTTCTACAGCCTCCCTGCTTGCAGGAAGGTCTTTGAGGCTGCCTACGACGATGCACACGCCATTGTCCGTGCGACGGCCTTCACTGCCTGCCCCATGGAGGCTCGGCAGAAGGAGGCACTGGTGAGCAAGCTCTCTGCCATGACCGGCAAGACCGTAGAGCTGGACAATCGGATAGATCCCGCCCTGATCGGGGGCATCCGCCTCCGCTACGGCGGTGTCCAACTGGATGATACCATCCAAGCTCGGTTGGAGACCCTCCGTCGCTCTCTTGCAGAGGCTATAGTTTAAAGAAAAGTTGGTGAAACCGTGAATCTGAAAATTGACGATATCAGCAGGATCATAAAGGATCAGATCAAGACCTACGCCGCCAAGACAGAGCAGGCTGAGACCGGCTATGTCATCCAGGTAGGCGACGGCATTGCCAAGGTCCATGGTCTGGACAAGTGTAAGGCCAATGAGCTCCTCCGCTTCGACAATGGCTCCTACGGCATGGCACTGAACCTGGAGGAGACCTTCGTCAGTGTAGTCATGCTGGGTACAGACGTGGGCATCAGCGAGGGCTCCTTGGTCAAGCGGACCGGCAACGTAGTGTCCGTCCCCGTAGGGGAGGCCATGATCGGCAGAGTTGTGGATGCCCTGGGTCAGCCCATTGACGGCAAGGGACCCATTGCCTCCAAGGAGCTGCGTCCCATTGAGCGGAACGCTCCCGGCATCATTGAGCGTAAGTCTGTCTCCGTCCCTCTCCAAACAGGCATCAAGGCCATTGACTCCATGATCCCCATTGGCAGAGGACAGCGTGAGCTGATCATCGGTGACCGTCAGACGGGTAAGACCGTTATCGCCACCGATACCATTATCAACCAGAAGGGCAAGGGCGTCATCTGTATCTACGTTGCCATCGGGCAGAAGCGTTCTACCGTAGCTCAGATCGTAGATACCCTTACCAAGAACGAGGCTATGGACTACACCGTAGTAGTCTCCGCTACGGCCTCGGAGCTGGCACCCCTGCAGTATATCGCACCCTATTCCGGCTGTACCATGGGCGAGTACTTCATGGACAAGGGACAGGACGTCCTTATTATCTATGACGACCTGTCCAAGCACGCAGTGGCATACCGTGCCCTGTCCCTGCTTATCCGCCGTCCCCCCGGACGGGAGGCCTATCCCGGTGACGTATTCTACCTCCATTCCCGTCTCTTAGAGCGAGCCGCCCGTGTGGCTCCCGAGTACGGCGGAGGCTCCCTGACAGCCCTTCCCATTATCGAGACCCAGGCAGGTGACGTATCTGCCTACATTCCCACCAACGTCATTTCCATTACGGACGGTCAGATCTACCTGGAGTCCGAGCTCTTCCATGCCGGCGTCCGTCCTGCCATCAACCCGGGCATCTCCGTATCCCGTGTCGGAGGCAATGCACAGATCAAGGCTATGAAGAAGGTCTCCGGACCCCTTAAGCTCATGTACTCCCAGTACCGTGAGCTCCAATCCTTCGCCCAGTTCGGCTCCGACCTGGATGCAGACACCAAGGCCCGTCTGGAGCAGGGTGCCCGTATTGTGGAGATCCTCAAGCAGGACCGCAACAGCCCCGTTGACGTAGAGCTCCAGGTCTGCATCATCTATGCCGTGGTCAACGACCTGCTGGCACAGATCCCCGTAGATCGGATCCGTTCCTTTGAAGAGGCCTTCTTTGAATATCTCAAGGTCCGGGCCACAGGTATTTTGGAAAGCATTCGGGACACCCGTGTGCTGACCCCGGAAAACGAAGAAGCGTTACGCAGTGCCATCGAGGCCTGCAAGGCACGCTTCCTCGGGTAAGGAGACCATCCTATGTCCGGCGCTTCTATGAAGCAGATCAAGACGCGGATCAAGAGTGTGGAATCTACCCGTCAGATCACCAAGGCTATGGAGCTGGTGGCTACCAGCAAGCTCCGCCGTGCCAAGGAACGGGCCGAGGCCTCCCGTCCCTACCGTCAGGTCATGGAACGGGCGATCGCAGGTCTCCACAGTGTGGATACGGACACACCCTCCGTCTATGTCACGGACCGCGGGGTCAGGAGCACCTGCTATATCGTCATTGCAGGTGACCGTGGACTGGCAGGGGGCTATAACGCCAACCTGTTCCGCATGATCCGCACCACCCTCAAGGAGGGAGATTGGGTCCTGCCCATCGGCAAGAAGGCTCTGGAGTATTACCGCCGCAGCGGGTCCAAGCTCCTCAGTGACTTCTTCTCTGTTACTGCCACTGTGGGAACGGGAGACTGTGCCCAGATGGCAGACCTGCTGTGCCGGGGCTTCGCCCGGGGAGACTTTGACCGTGTGGTGGTTGCCTACACCTACTTCCAGTCCATGCTGTCCCAGGTCCCCCGGACCGGGCAGCTCCTGCCCATTGTCGTGGGGGAGGAGAAGGAGGAGTACGGCGACTTCCTCCTGGACGGAGATCCTACGGAGCTGATCAACGCCATTGTTCCCCAGTATGTGTCCGGGGTGCTGTACACCTGTCTCTGCGAGGCCATGGCCTCGGAGCATGGCTCCCGTCGTACAGCTATGAATTCCGCCAACAAGAACGCAAGCGAGATCATTGATACCCTTGTTTTAAAGTATAACCGTGCCCGACAGGCTGTGATCACACAGGAGATCACGGAGATCGTCTCCGGTGCGGAAGCGCTATAGCCTTTGAATAAGGAGAACAACTATATGCAGAAGAAGAATATCGGCAAGGTCATACAGGTCATCGGACCTGTTCTGGACATCCGCTTCCCTAACGGACAGATCCCCAACCTGCTCAATGCCATCGAGATCCCCCGTGAGGGCGGCACCAAGCTGATCTGTGAGGTTGCCCAGCAGTTAGGTGACGATGTAGTTCGTTGTATTGCCATGAACTCCACCGACGGTATGGTCCGCGGCATGGAGGCTATAGACATGGGCACGCCCATCCAGGTTCCCGTAGGCAAGGAGACCCTGGGCAGAGTCTTTAACCTCCTGGGCAAGGCCATTGACAACAAGCCCCAGCCCATTACCTGCGAGAAGTGGAGCATCCATCGGGATCCCCCTGCCTACGACGAGCAGGAGAGTACTACGGAGATCCTGGAGACAGGCATCAAGGTAGTAGACCTGATCGCACCCTACGCCAAGGGCGGCAAGATCGGCCTTTTCGGCGGTGCAGGGGTAGGCAAGACCGTCCTGATCATGGAGCTCATCAACAATGTTGCCAAGCAGCACGGCGGTATTTCCGTATTCGCAGGTGTTGGTGAGCGTACCCGTGAGGGTAATGACCTGTATAACGAGATGCAGGAATCCGGGGTCATTAACAAGACCGCCCTGGTCTACGGTCAGATGAACGAGCCCCCCGGGGCAAGAATGCGTGTAGCCCTGTCCGGGTTGACCATGGCAGAATACTTCCGTGACCGTGAGGGGCAGGACGTTCTGCTGTTTATCGACAATATTTTCCGTTTCACCCAGGCAGGCTCCGAGGTTTCCGCCCTTTTGGGCAGAATGCCCTCTGCCGTTGGCTATCAGCCCACCCTGGCAACGGAGATGGGTGCCCTCCAGGAGCGGATCACCTCCACCAAGAAGGGCTCCATTACCTCCGTCCAGGCTGTCTACGTCCCTGCAGACGACCTGACAGACCCGGCTCCTGCCACTACCTTCGCCCACCTGGATGCTACCACGGTTCTGGACCGCGGTATTGCCTCCTTAGGCATTTACCCCGCTGTGGATCCCCTGGAATCCACCTCCCGTATCCTGACCCCCGACATCGTGGGGATCGAGCACTACGAGGTTGCCCGTGAGACCCAGCGGATCCTTCAGAGATACAAGGAGCTCCAGGATATTATCGCCATTATGGGTATGGACGAGCTGTCCGAGGAGGACAAGCTCACCGTCAGCCGCGCCCGCAAGATCCAGCGGTTCCTGTCCCAGCCCTTTACCGTTGCGGAGCAGTTTACCGGCTATATAGGTAAGTACGTTCCCGTCAAAGAGACGGTCCGCGGCTTTAAGGAGATCTTAGAGGGCAAGCACGACGATCTGCCGGAATCTGCCTTCCTCTATGTAGGCACCATTGACGAGGCCGTTGCCAAAGGGAAGGGTGCTGTCAAATGAGCACCTACGCCTTGCAGATCGTCACCCCCGAGGGACTCAAGCTGGATACCCATGCGGAGGCTCTCCACCTGCGGACCACTGAGGGCTATGTGAGCATCCGTGCAGGCCATGCGGATTATATGGCCACCCTGGATATCGGCATCGTTACGGTTACCCTGGATGGCAGGGAGCGTAGAGCCGCCTGTGGTGGCGGCTTCCTTACGGTGTCCCGCGGTGAGGCCCGGCTCCTTGCTACCAGCTTTGAGTATGCCGAGGATATTGACGTAGCCCGTGCCCAAGCCGCCCAAAGGCGTGCAGAGACACAGATCGCCGCCTCAAAAGAGGCCGCCGACATCGACCTTGCCAAGGTCAAGCTGGCCCGTGCCCTCAACCGCTTAAAGGCAGCGAAATAACCAACCAAAAGGCTGTTTCCCCCGGAAACAGCCTTTTTATCCACCATTACAAACTTTGGAGGTAAGCTTATGGAAAAAGCAAAAGTATATTTTACCACCTTCCGCACCACCCTGCGGGAGAATCTACAGCAGAAGCTGAACCGTCTCATGCTCACCGCCGGCATGGACAGGATCGATTTTGAGAACAAGTACGTTGCTGTCAAGCTCCACTTCGGTGAACCGGGCAATTTGGCATATCTGCGGCCCAACTATGCCCGTACCGTAGTCAATCTCATTAAGGACCTGGGTGGCAAGCCCTTCCTGACGGATTGCAACACCCTCTATGTAGGGGGCAGAAAGAACGCCCTGGATCACCTGGAGTCTGCCTATCAGAACGGCTTTAATCCCTACAATGTAGGCTGTCATCTGATCATCGGTGACGGTCTCAAGGGCACCGACGATGTTGAGGTTCCCGTAAACGGTGACTATGTTAAGAATGCCAAGATCGGCAGAGCCCTCATGGATGCGGATATCGTCGTTTCTCTGACCCATTTTAAGGGTCACGAGGCTGCAGGCTTCGGCGGCGTTATGAAGAACATCGGCATGGGCGGCGGCTCCCGCGCAGGGAAAATGGAGATGCACTCCGCAGGCAAGCCCATCGTCTATACAGACAAGTGTATCGGCTGTAATGCCTGTGCCAAGGCCTGCGCCCACGGTGCCCCCGTTCTGGAGAATAAGAAAATGCGGATCGACATGGATAAGTGCTTGGGTTGCGGCCGCTGCATCGGTGTCTGCCCCGTAGATGCCATTGATGCCGCCAATGACGAGAGCACCACCATCCTCAATTACAAGATGGCAGAGTACACCAAGGCTGTGGTACAGGACCGCCCCCAGTTCCATATCAGTTTGATCTGCGATGTCTCTCCCTTCTGTGATTGCTACGGTGTCAACGATGTGCCTATGATCCCGGATATCGGTATGTTTGCCTCCTTCGATCCCGTTGCGTTGGACCTGGCCTGTGCCGAGGCTTGCATGAAGATGCCCCGCAGCACAGAGCATACCTTCGAGGGTAATACAGGGGACCTCTTTGCAGACTTCCACCCTGTTACCAACTGGAGGGCACAGATCGAGCACGGTAAGAAGATCGGCCTGGGAACCGACGAGTACGACCTAATTGAGATCTAAGATCTTGGCAAACTCTCCTACAGACCGCTCCCCGCAGATCCGCTGAATGACGGAGCCCTTATCCAGCAATATGGCAGAGGGCAGACGCAGGACTCTGAGACTCTTAGCCATCTCCTCATACCGCTGACCGTCCAGACCGCAGCATTTGAGCTCCTTGCCGCATAGCTGCTCCAGCCCCTCGGGGGGCAGGCTCCCGGAGTCATGGATACAGATCAGCACCGGATCCCGGGACAGCTCCACTTCTGTACGATAATTTGCAGGTGTTAATTCCAACATACAAAGATCCCCTCCTCTGCACCTCTATTGTGTGCAGAAGAGGGGACTTTTATGAATAAAAACGGAGTGACAAATTCCGATTTGTCGAGCTGTTTGAAAAGGCACAAACCACCAAATCACGCACTATCCCGTAGGGCAGCTTGCCCTACGACAGCCTTGTACGATGATATGTTGCATGGTACGGGAATCGAGCAGCTCCATAAATCGGAATTTGAAGAACAAAAAGCGGAACGCTGACTGATGGTCAGCGTTCCACGGAAGATGGCTTATTTGGCGGCGGCCAGGATCATGTCTACGCAGGTGTCGATGCCAATGGCGGAGCTGTTAAGGCACAGGTCATAGTTGCAGAGCTGTCCCCAGGTGCGGCCGGTGTAGTTCTTGTAGTAGACCTTCCGCTTCTGATCCTTCTCCTGCAGACGCTTCTGTGGGGACTTCTCCTTCTCCCCATAGAGCTCTACGATACGGCGGGCCTTATCCTCCTCCATGCCGTAGATGAAAACATGGAGGGTCTGAGGATCATCCTTTAGGATAAAGTCTGCACAGCGGCCTACGATGACACAGCTTCCCTTGGCACCCAGCTCCTCAATGATCTTGGTCTGCTCGATATACAGCCGATCCATGGTGGACAGCCCCTCTACGGAGAACTGCTGTGCCGTAGCCAGGGAGAACAGCAGGCTGTGACGGGAGGTGGCATACTCGCCGCTTTCTTTAATAAATTCCGGGGAGAATCCGCTGCGCCTGGCAACCTCGTTGACCAGCTCCTCGTCATAGAAGGCATAGCCCAATTTCTCAGCCACCATGCGGCCGATGGTGCGGCCGCCGCTGCCGAATTCTCTGCTGATGGTAATGACTTGTTTCATGAATAGACCTCCTTTGTATGGAATCTACTGTTATTTTATCACAATTTTTTCAAAAATGGAAGTCTTTTGCGAAGCAAATTTCTAAAGGTAAAGGCCCTGTACCAAAATACCTAAATTCTCCCTGTAGATTTGATCAAATTGGCTCAGAGGCAGGGGGTTCTCTCCCGATCCTACCTCTATGGTATAGCCGGGACGGTTGTATTCTTGGATAAACCAATCCTTGTACCCTGCAAAGCCGGAGGCAAAGGGAGTGTCCTCCAATTCATAGCCGGAGCTGTTGGCAAAGGCCTCTCCGATCTGCCTCCCGCCGGGGACCTCAATGTCCATAAACTTCCAGTAGATCACCCTCCCCTGGGAATGGTAGGACAGGGTGAGTCGGGGAGACACCTGCCTTGTGAGCTGCCCCATGGCAGAGGATTCCGCCTGGTCGAAGGGGGCGAGACCTACAAAGTCCCGGGGCGCAGGGCGGTCGAAGCCCAGGGCATATTTGTTCTCCTTTGCTTGGTCCCAGCCGGCAGGGTAGTTGAGATTCAGGTCAACGCCTAAGAGATTGGCTTTCCACCCCTCCGGGAAGGGAATGGCAGGGAATCGGGCGGCAATGGCTTGTGCCCCCTCGTATTCCAAGGTTCCCTCCTCAATGGCTCCCGTGACCAGGTCCACCCCGTCGGGATTGACCATGGGGACCAGGTAGAGCTGGGTCCTGCGGAACAGAGCCGATGCATCCCGATCCCACAGCCGTCCCCCGCGGGAGACGGCCCGTGCATATTCCTCCAGGAATTTCATGAGTACGGGGGTGGTGATCCACTCGTTGGCGTGATGGCTGCCGTTATACAGTACGGAGCGGCGGCCTTCTCCCATTTTCAGCAGAGTCACAGGTCTGCCGTAGGCTGTAGTGGTCAGTCTGCGGCTGCTTAAGAAGGGGTAACGCATGGTGAGCCCCTCTACACACAGGGCTAACAGCTCCGAGGTAAAGGGCAGGTCCGTAGGCACCACGGGGAAGCCAAGGGGCACGATAATATACTGCCCCGGACGGAGTCTGCCCGGGTCCGTGTTGGGATTGGCTGTAGAAATAGCCCCCCTTGTGGTAGAAAACTGCTGTGCAACAGAGTAGTAGCTGTCTCCCGGCTTGAGCATATACCGCCGATAGCCTGTTAAGTAGGGCATGAGCTGCTGCATGGTAAGAATATCCTCTTGCCCGGAGGGGTACAGCCCCCGCTGTCTCTGGAAGCTCTGCAGATCCTCGGAGCCTGCCCGTTTCAGTGCCAGTGCAATCAAATTCCGATCCATCAAAGAAAATCCCTCCCCCACAGCCTATGGGGGAGGGCATGACTTTATGCCTATTCTTTCAAGAAGGTTTCCAGATATTCGTAGGCCAGCAGGAGCTTCTCCAGGTGGTAGTTCATAACGATGGTATCCCGACGGGTACACTTTCGGGGCTTTAGGTGGGAGACGGAGAGTCCCAGGGCCTCTAACTTCTCTGCGTTGTCCGAGGCAAGATCTCCCAGGGTGTCCATACCGCAGATGACCTCTAACTCCGCTACCATACGCTCTCCTAACTGACGGCAGCCGCAGACCAGAGCCTCCGCATCATGCCTGCGGTGGAAGAAGTGCTGGGATTGGTACAAGGCGATCTCGTTGTCGATCTTCCGCAGGAGGACGATAAGCTGCTGTGTGTCGGGGAAATGCTCCCGAAGAATGACCTCCTCCAAAAGGGGAGGGAATTGGCTCCGGAGCTCATTGAGCAGACGGATGATCCGATTCTTGTTGTTGTAGGGACGGAAGCAGGTGTTGATCACCAGTGCAACCCCCAGACCCACTGCGGTATAGACGATACGGAGGGTGGCATCTGCCAGGAGATCGTCTGCACCGTAGCTGCAGGCAGACAGGAATACGATGCAGGACAGAGAAATGCTGTAGGAGATCCGGAAGCCGTTACACAGTAATATCAGGAGCAGGACCCCCAAGCCCACGGTCCAGAAGGGAATGGTAGGGAAGAGGTAATGGGTGAAATATCCCACCCCGGTACCCAGCAGAACCCCCAGGAACTGGGTCAGTCCCTGCATAAGGGAGCGACGGAAGGTGGTATCCATAGCCACCAGCCCACCCAGGGCACCATAGAACATGGCATCGGCCTCCGTAGACAGGAGACGGACCAATAATACAGACAGGGCAACGGATACAGACGTTTTCAGAGTGCGGAGCCCAAAGGGAAGATGCTTCATACACAAGCCTCCTTTCACAGCCACCAGTATAGCAGAAATTCAAAAATATGCAAGTGCAAAATTGTGAATTTTGTGTTATACTGGTAACAACGACCCAAAGAGGAGGCATGACCATGATCCGAGAGGCTATGGTGGCGGATGTGCCGGGTATGCTGGCCATTTATGAATATTATGTGAGAGAAACTGCGGTGAGCTTTGAATATGAGGTTCCCACAGTGGAGGAGTTTGCCCGTCGGTTACGGGAGCACAAGGAGATGTATCCCTGGCTGGTGTGGGAGGAGGACGGACAGATCCTGGGCTACGCTTACGCAGGCAGAGCCTTTGAACGGGCGGCCTATAGCTGGAATGCAGAGATCTCCTGCTACCTGAAGGAGAAGGGGAAGGGCATGGGGCGTAAGCTCTACAGCATCATAGAGGACATTCTCCTGCAACAGGGTGTGCGGAAGGTCTATGCGGTAGTGACCTCTGCCAATGCCCCCTCTGTGGCCTTCCACAAGGCTGTCGGCTATGAAGAGGTCCTGACCTACAAGAACGTAGGCTTTAAGCATGGATGCTGGTATGATGTGATCTGGCTGGAAAAACAGCTATGCCCCTTAGGGGAACCAAAAAATTTTCCAATCTCATGGAAAAATTTAAAAATAACTCTTGACAAATAAGCAAATGTGTAGTAATATAAATATGTGCTTAGTAAACAAATGCTGAGGGGGTGAACAAATGACAGAAAGAGAACGTCAGATCCTGGAGTGGATCCAAGATGACCCCATGATCTCCCAAGAGAAGCTTGCGGAGAAGGCAGGCATTACCCGATCCTCTGTAGCAGTTCATATTTCCAATCTGATGAAGAAGGGCTACATCGCAGGCAAGGGCTACATTCTCCGCAGCGGCTCCTACGCCGTAGTCATTGGCGGTGTCAATATCGACATCGGCGGCAGATCCTTCAAGCCCCTGGTCCCCGGAGATTCCAACCCGGGCAGGGTCATGACAGCCCTGGGCGGCGTGGGACGGAACATTGCCCACAATATGAGACTCCTGGGCATGGATGTGCGGATGCTGACCGCCTTCGGAGACGATCTTTACGGACAGCGGATCGCCGATTCCTGCAACAGCCTGGGGATCGACATCAGCAACGCCCTGCAGATCCCCGGAGGTACGACCCCCACCTACTTATTCCTTAACGATGCAGACGGCGATATGGCTCTGGCCTTGTCGGATATGGAGATCTGTGACCGGATCACTCCTGCCTATCTGAGCAATCACCTGCATCTGATCAACAACGCCAGTGTGGTGGTCATAGACACTAACATCCCTGCAGAGAGCATTGCCTTCCTGGCAGAGTGCTGTACGGCTCCCATTTTCGCAGATCCCGTTTCCACAGCCAAGGCAGTCAAGCTCCGCCCTGTCCTGGGCAGGCTCCACACCCTCAAGCCCAACCGCATTGAGGCAGAGCTCCTCACCGGTGTCAAGATCACCGACGGTGCCTCCCCGGAGGCGGCGGCACAGGCTCTGCTCCATATGGGACTGGAACGTGTCTTTGTCTCCCTGGGTACCGAGGGTGTTCTGGCAGCGGACCGAGACAGAATGGTTCGGGTCCCCTGCTACAAGGCCACCATGCGTAACGCCACCGGGGCAGGCGATTCCTTTATGGCAGCCCTGGCCTGGTCCTTCTTAGAAGGCAATGACCTTGAGACCACCGCTAAGGCCGCTGCAGCCGTAGCCGCCATGGCCATTGAGTCCGAGGAGACCGTTAACCCCGCCATCAGCCCCTCTGCGGTACGCAACCGCATGGGACTTTATACCGAGTTTCTTTAAAAAGCAGACATTGGAAATGGCTGTTTTTTACAGCCCGTAAGGGCGTAGAAACTTGTATGAGACGTCTTTTGTGTCACTTGTGGCACAAAAGCCTCAATGAAAAGTGTCTACTTTTCATTGAAAAATAGTATTAAACCATAACAAATCATAAATTTTTGGAGGAACGCATCATGCTGAACAAGTACCTGGACATCAAGCCCGAAGTCGCCGAAGCCCTTGCCGCAGGCAAGCCCGTAGTCGCCCTGGAATCCACCATCATTTCCCACGGTATGCCCTATCCCCAGAATGTACAGACCGCTCTGGCTGTTGAGCAGATTGTCCGTGAGAACGGCGCTGTCCCCGCCACCATCGCTGTTATCGGCGGCCGCATGAAGGCCGGCCTCACCGCAGAGGAGATCGAGTACTTCGGCAAGAAGGGCCTGGACATTGCCAAGGCTTCCCGCCGTGACCTGGCTGTTCTCTGTGCTCGTGGGGAAGACGGTGCTACTACCGTTACCACCACCATGATGATTGCTCATATGGCCGGCATCAAGGTCTTCGCTACCGGCGGCATCGGCGGTGTACATCGCGGTGCCGAGACCACCATGGACATTTCCGCTGACCTGGAAGAGCTGGCACAGACCCCCGTTATGGTCGTCTGCGCAGGTGCCAAGTCTATCCTGGACCTGGGTCTGACCCTGGAGTACCTGGAGACCCACGGTGTTCCCGTTATCGGCTACGAGACCAAGAAGCTCCCTGCATTCTTCACCCGTGAGTCCGACTTCGAGGTAGACTACCGCATGGACAGCCCTGCCGAGATCGCCAGGGCCTTCAAGGTCCAGAACGAATTGGGCCTCCCCGGCGGTATGCTGGTTGCCAACCCCATCCCCGTAGAGTATTCCATGGATGCTGCTGTGATCAATGCCGCTATCGACCGGGCTGTTAAGGAAGCCGAGGATAAGGGCATCCACGGCAAGGAGACCACCCCCTTCCTCCTGGCCAGAGTCACCGAGCTCACCGGCGGCAACAGCCTGGAATCCAACATCCAGCTGGTATTCAACAACGCCCGCCTGGCAGCCAAGACCGCAGCCGCTTACTGCGAAGTCTAATTCCCACAAAAGCATTGCCGTCCTTCCACCCCTACGGAAGGGCGGCGTTTTTGCAGATGAAATTCCGATTTGTCGAGCTGTTTGAAAAGTCACAAACCACCAAATCACGCACTATCCCGTAGGGCAGCTTGCCCTATGACAGCCTTGTACGATGATATGTTGCATGGTACGGGGATCGAACAGCTCCATAAATCGGAATTTGAACGAGGAAACGGTTGACTTGTTGGGGGAATGGGGATATAATGAACGGGATGTCTGAGAATGTGAGGTAGAGGGAATGCGTCTGTATGTTATGGATTGCAATAGTTGCGGAGAGATCCCTGGGGATCTCTCTGTTAAGAAAAAGAAGATGTCTCTGTTTTCCCTTTCTGTGGAGGGAGAAGCGGCATCCTTAAAGACCTGTGTGGGCAGAGCCTTTTTCTATCTCATTGCAAGGGGACAGTTTTGGATCTACTATGTGACGGACGGGGAGACGGGACAGCTTGTCCATACTTCTTATGTTTCCGGCAGGAGCTTTAAATTCCCCTTTATGTCCAAGGGGGATATCCATATCGGTCCCTGCCGTACAGCTCCCTCTCACAGGGGACAGGGGATCTATGGCAGGGTCCTGCGTGTGATCTGCGGCGACAGCAAGAACAGAGCCTATATGATGGTCCATGAGGAGAACCTTCCTTCCATCAAGGGCATTGAGGCTGCAGGCTTCCGCCAAATAGGCACTGTTGCGAAAACAGGCATATGTAAGGTATACAGGAGAACAGATCATGATTGAATGGAGACGGTATAACGGTGCACTGATCCCCCGGACCCCTCCCCATATTGAGCCCGCTCCGGAGGATGTGGCACGGGGGAAGAAGCTGGGGGGCTACCGCTTTATGACATATACGACGGATTTCGATTGCGGAGAGGAGCTGCCCTGGTGGTATGTCATCAAGGATGATCCCATTGACCTGCAACTGGTGAAGTCCTCAGTGCGGTACAAGATCAACAAGGGTCTGCGATACGTGGATATCCGCAGGATCGACCACAGACAATGGGGCGAGGAGCTCTACCACTGCTACAGCAGAGCACAGGAGCGTTACAGAGCCCATGAGGGCAGTGTGTCCCGGGAGGACTTTATACAGGACCTGCAGCAGGATCCCTCGGAGTATTACGGAGCCTTCTTCCGTGAGACGGGACAGCTGGTAGCCTACGTAAAGAACGTGGTCCAAGGTGACTGTGTCAATATGTCCGTGATCAAATACGATCCCGAATATCTTAAGTACCAGATCTCTGCGGCTCTGACCTATCAGGTGATCCATGACTATATTAACGAGGGTCGGTGCAAATATGTTCTGGACGGACAGAGAGCTATCCGCCACAAGACCAATATCCAGGAATACTTAGAGGATTATTTCGGCTTCCGCAAGGCCTATTGCAGGCTCCAAATGGTCTACAGTCCCATGATGAAGCCGGCAGTTACCTTCCTCTATCCCTTCCGCAGCCTCATAGAGAGACTGGCAGGGGAGAGAGTCCTGCTGAACAACGTTGCCTCCGTCTTAAAGATGGAGGAGATCCGCCGTGCCTGCCGCAAGAAATAGAAAAAGCCTCGGTCCCAAGGGGATCGAGGCTTTTGACGTAAAATGGATCATACCAGTCCGATAAACTTTAGAATACAAAGAATGATGCCTACCAGGCTGTAGATTCCCATGAGGCTGCCCAGCAGACCGAAGATGATACCCAGAATGGGGATCCCGGCCAGGATGCCGATGAGCCAGCCCACTACGGCGCAGATCACCAGGAAGATCACCAGCTGAACCACCAGGGAGACTACGTCGCCCTTCTTGATCTTGAAGGGGGTGGGCCACAGAGTTTTCAGAAACTGCATATCTTTGACTCCTTTCTTTCTTTTTTTTCATCATATCACAATTCCTGCCAAAAGGCAAGAACTTTAATACATTGCACAGAAAAAATCGTGTATTATAGGGCTTGTTTTTTCATGGAAGAGTGATATAATATGTAAGGAATTTATCCTAAAAGGAGAGAGAAGCATGAATCTTCACGAGCTGAACCCTGCAATTGAATATGTAGAACGATATGATGCCGAAATCGCTGTCCTTATGGGACAGGAGCTTGCCCGTCAGAAGCGGAATCTGGAGCTGATCGCATCGGAGAATATTGCATCCCCTGCTGTCATTGCCTGCATGGGCACCATCCTGACCAACAAGTATGCCGAGGGTACTCCCGGACACCGTTACTACGGCGGCTGTGAGATCGTAGACGAGATCGAGACCATTGCTGTCGAGAGAGCTAAGGCCCTCTTCGGTGCAGAATTTGCCAATGTCCAGCCCCACAGCGGTGCACAGGCCAATCTGGCAGTATACCAGGCTCTGCTGCAGCCCGGTGATACGGTTCTGGGTATGGACCTTGCCAACGGCGGTCACCTGACCCATGGCTCCCCTGCCAATGCCAGCGGCAAGATCTACAACTTCGCCTCCTACGGCGTAGACCCGGACACGGGCAGGATCGACTATGAGGACTTAGCTCGCAAGGCAGAGCAGGCCAAGCCCAAGCTCATCGTAGCCGGTGCTTCCGCCTACCCCCGTGCCATTGATTTTGCTAAGTTTGCCGAGATCGCCCGGAGTGTGGGAGCCTACTTTATGGTAGATATGGCGCACATTGCCGGTCTGGTGGCAGGCGGTGTCCACGACAGCCCCATCCCCTATGCGGATATCGTTACCACCACCACCCACAAGACCCTTCGGGGTCCCCGCGGCGGTCTGATCCTGGGCAAGGAGGAGCTGGGCAAGAAGCTGAATTCCGGCGTATTCCCCGGCACCCAGGGCGGTCCTCTGATGCACGTCATTGCCGCCAAGGCTATGTGCTTCAAGGAGGCTATGGATCCCTCCTTCAAGGACTATGCACAGCAGGTCGTCAAGAACGCCAAGGCTATGGCACAGGGACTCCTGTCCCGCGGCTTCGACCTGGTTTCCGGGGGTACAGATAACCACCTGCTCCTGGCAGACCTGCGTCCTCTGAACATTACAGGTGCAGAGCTCCAGACCCGTCTGGACGAGAACTATATCACCGTCAACAAGAACGCCATCCCTAACGACCCTCAGAAGCCCTCTGTCACCAGCGGCATCCGTATCGGCACCCCTGCCGCTACCACCCGTGGCATGAAGGAGGAGGACATGGACGTTATCGCACAGTGCATCTACGACACTGCTACCGATTTCGAGGGAACCCGGGCCAAGGTCCGCTCCACCGTAGAGGCCCTCACCGCCCAATATCCCATTTACGAATAACCCTCACAGCAACCAATGGGACGACCGCACCGCGGCCGTCCCTTTTTGCTTCCCAACTTCCCGATTTATCACTCCCTTCGGTCGCAATAAATCGGAATTCAGGTTATCACCTTTAGTAAGCACAACAGAAGATATTGTGGGGTGTCGTCCAATGAAGAGTTGATTTCCTTACGAAATACATACTACTTCAACGAACGATAAATCCATATATTGTACCTTGCTTATTAAAGGTGATAA
>JAZNYV010000137.1:0-12339 GCA_045594585.1 Faecousia sp.
AAGACCTTTGCACAGACCATGGTAGGCGTGATCGGGGCATCCGCTCTGATCACCGAGGTCAATTGGCAGACTGTCCTCAGCTCCGCTGCCCTGGCAGCACTGCTGAGTCTGCTGACCAGCGTGGCAGGCCTGCCGGAAGTGGAGGAGGGGTAAGGTATGAGCAAATATCCTGTTCAGCGTGATGCCCAGCTCCGGGCTAAGGAGATCGTTCTCGATTATACGAGGAAGCATCTTGATCCTGCCGATAACATTGAGATCGGCATGGATGATGTATTTGTCATATGGTTCTGCAAGACCCTGCACCATGCCAAGGTACTGGTTTCTACCACCCTGCCCGATGGGATGTACTACGAAGTCACCTTCAACGGCATCAAGGGAGAAATCTATCTCGATGCTTACAAGAAGTTCGAGAACGTGTGCATTCCCGTAGAGGAGGTGTAAGATATGAGGAAACTAAAAATTTGTCTAGATCCTGGGCATGACGAGGGATACAATCCATCCCCCTGTGGTTTTGGGTATGCGGAGGGTACGCAGATGTTTTTCTTTGCTGGGATGCTCAGGATGGCGTTGGAACGCTACGGCGTAGAAGTCGTGACAACGCGTAGTCGCGTAGAGGCAAACCCAGATCTGCTTCAGCGTGCACAGTATGGCAAGGGTTGCAATTTGCTTCTGAGCCTGCACAGTAACGCTGTAGGCAATGAGGTAAACGAGAGCGTAGATTATGTGCGTGTTTACTATCCCGTTTCGGGCAAAGGCAGGGAACTGGCTTCCTTGCTCTCTAATACGATTGCTGAGGTCATGCAGACGAATCAGAAACCGCAGCATCTGACGCGGATCAACAGCACCGGCACGGCAGACTACTACGGCATTATCCGTCATTCGGCGGCCCTTGGCGTGCCGGCAATCATTTTGGAGCATAGCTTCCACACAAACTCTCGGAGCACGCAGTGGCTAATGTCCGATGTAAATCTGTTCAACTTGGCAAAAGCCGAAGCGAAGACCATTGCAGACTATTACGGTCTGCAGAAAATTAAAGAGGAGGAAAGCGAAATGCGCTACAAAACTTTGGCGGATCTCAAAGCAGACCCCAACAGCAAGCATTATCTGCCCACCGTAGAGAAGCTGATCGAAAAGGGTTATCTGAACGGAAAGGGTGGCGCCGGAGATGATCTGATCATAGACTTCTCTGAGGACGCTATCCGTATTATGGTGAGCCTGGATCGAGCTGGAGCTTACGGCGAATAAGCTCCTGTGACCCGTGAGCAGATGGTAACCATGCTGTACCGTTTCGCAAAGCTTTTGAAGGAATAAGTGGAAAGGAAGTAGCTCAGTGAGGGTGTTTCTCATTGAGCTGCCTTTTCAATAAAAACAGGATTTTACGACATATAACACGCCTGGTTTTTGGTGCATTTTTGGTGCACGACCATGCACTAAATAGCCAAAAGCTATAAGAAGTTATAAAAAGTGAAACGGAGAAAACCATTGAAATACAAGGGTTTTCGCAATATTATCAAAAATAAGTGCAAGAAAAATTTAGCATTCGTAATCAGCAGGTCGCCGGTTCGAGTCCGGCCAGTAGCTCCATGACCCCCTCTGTGCCGTTGGCTCAGAGGGGGTCAATGATATCCGTTCCCTGCGGTAACGGATGATATACCCTATGGGTATGATATCTGCCATGCAGATGATATAAGCTATGCATACGAAGAGGAACCGATATGATATCATATTCGCTCTGCGAATACATTATACAGCTCTGCTGTATATCATATTGCCTCGGTGATATATCATTAAATATTACCAAATTAGAAAATAATATTGAAACAAGGGACTGCTCTTATGATGCTTTGCATCATTTTGAGCAGTCCCGTTTTTTGCATGGATATTAACCGGATAGACCTTATTCACCGGACAGGTATTTGCCCATGGCGGTAAGGGCTTTTTTCTCGATGCGGGAGACCTGGACCTGGGAGACGCCCATGAGCTTGGCGGTCTTGTCCTGGGTGAGGCAGTGGAAGTACCGCAGTCGGATCACGGTCCGTTCCCGTTCCGGCAGACGGGCAATGGCATCCTCAATAGAGATCCTGTCCAGGATCTCCTCTTCCATAGCCCCGGAGGTAAGCACATCCTCCAGGGCTATGCCTTCCTCCCCCACTCGCTTCTGAATGGACTCTGTAGCGGTGGTTGCGGTCTCTGCTGTGGCGATCTCCTCGGGATCTAAGCCCGTTTCCTCACTGAGCTCGCTGAGATAGGGTTCCCTGCCCAGCTTGGAGGTGAGCCTCTGACGGGTGGCTTTGATCATAGCTGACCGCTCCTTGAGACTGCGGCTGACCTTAATGGTCCCGTCATCCCGAAGGAAGCGGCGGATCTCCCCTGCGATCTTAGGCACGGCATAAGTAGAAAACTGGGTGCCGTATTCCACATTGAAGCCCTCTACCGCCTTTAAAAATCCCAAGCAGCCAAGCTGATACAGATCATCCGGGTCAACCCCTCTGCCGAAATACCTACGTGCCACAGACCATATGAGCCCGTTGTTCCCCACGACCAGCTCCTCACAGGCCTCCTTGTCCCCTGCCTTTGCCCGTCGGAGAAGTGCCTCCTGCTCCACGGTCACTTGGCACCACCTCGTGGAAGGAGCTTCCGCTTCATATGTACGGTGGTACCCTTATTCACTGTCGAATGGATGCGGCATTCCGTCATAAAGCTCTCCATAATGGTAATGCCCATACCGCTGCGCTCCTGTCCTCCCGTAGTGAACATAGGCTCCCTCGCCTGCTCCACGTTGGCAATACCGCAGCCCCGATCCTTCACCGTAATATCCAGGACGTTCCCCGTTAGGATCCTTGCCTTGAGGATCACGGGGCCCAGCTCCCGGGGATAGGCATGTACAATGCAGTTGGTCACGGCTTCGGACACAGCAGTCTTAATATCCCCCAGTTCCTCCAGCGTAGGATCCATCTGTGCCGCAAAGGCGGCTATGGCACTGCGTGCAAAGGCCTCGTTTGCAGAGCGGCTGGGGAATTCCAGGTGCATATAATTTTCTCCCTTCATTGGGTACATTCCTCCTTTATATTGGCAATTCGTTGGATCCCTGCGGTCCGCAGGACCTTGTAGGGCTGGGGCGGGATATTCTGCAGGATCAGCTTCCCCCCAAGGGAATTCATACGGCGGAGGGTATGTAGCACCACCGCAATACCGCTGGAATCCATAAATCGTACTTCTCCAAAGTCCAAAATACAACACAGGGGCAGATACTCATCCACCTTATCCGAGATCGCCGCCATGATCTCCTTGGCACCATGGTGGTCGATCTCCCCCCGGAGCACCAGGGTGATCTGCCTGTCCTGTACAAAGCTTGTCAGCCGCATAGCCATCCTCCGATCGTAAAAAATGAGAGTACGTCGTAACGCACTCTCATTATACGGTATTCTGCTGCTTTCTTCTGTCGAAAGAAAGACGCCTTACGAAAAAATCTGTAAAGACTCCGCAAACCAGGTAGGATCTGTCTGGCGAATATCCCGTAGGCCATTGTATTGATACCGGGGGCGGTTGCCCTCCACCAGGATCTCCACTGCATTGACATGAGGCAGAGTAGAAAGGGTGGCAACAATGCTGCGGACAGCCAGCTTCTGTGAGGTATAGCCCTGAGACAGATTGATGAATTCTGCCGTAAGGTCTACCACACAGGTGTCCTCTGCCATACGGACAGACAGGAGCGAGGTTCCCCGGGGAATACTGTGCCGTAGGAGGTGGGGGCTATCATAGCTCAGAAGTGCTCCCATAAGCTGCTCCTCCACCGACCGTTCCGGCTCCTCCCGGATCCATACAGGGACCTCCACAAGGAGCTCGCTGTTCACGTCATAAAGGTAGATGCTGCCGTCAAAGCCGCCGCTCCCGGAGATAATGCTCTCATCCCGCTGCAAGCCGTAGCTCAGATCCAAGAGCCCGATCTGTTTCAGAGGACTGTTAGCCACCATAATATCCACGGTCTGGATCTCCTCCAGCTCCGTAAGGGAATTGACAATGCTGTACACCGCCAAACGGGCTATCCTAAAGTCAGCAGGCATATCCACCACAAATTCAGAGGACAGGTCCAGGGTACATACCCCGTTCTCCACACGGATATCCAGGACCCTTGTACCTCGTGGGATGCAGGTATTGGGGGCAGACTCTCCGCTTCGCTCTAAGAGGCGGTTCATAATATAGGCAAGCTTCTCCTCTGTGTTGAAATCCACCGTATGGGTCACCCGTCTAAGGTATCGGAGCTGCTCATCCGGGAAATACAGCACGATCTCCTCCCCAGGGAACATACCCATATCCTCCAGGAGCAGATCATCTAAGCCCAGGATCATGGGCTCATGATCCCCGGGAGGACAGATCTTGACCCGTCGGATCTCCCCGACCTGCAGGAAGGTCCGAGTCATGCAGGCAAGGGCCAGGGATTCCTCAATGGGCGACACGTTCTTTCCCGAGAAGTTCAGGATCAGCAGGCCGTCTGTCTGAGAGCCGTGGGAATCAAAGCTCCAGCCTGTAGGGATCACGGTCTTGCCCCCCTGTGGAGGAACTGCGGAAAAATAGATCTGAATCAGCTCGCTTAGAGGAGGTCTTGTCTCTCCAAAGGTCCTGCTCATAGTTACAAACCCGTCTCCTGCATGGGGATCCTCCCCGGGGAAGTAGAAGAGGAAGTCTCCCTTCCCGGGCTCTTGCTCCACAGTAGCACAGCCACTCAGAAGGATCGCAAACAATAATAGGATCATCAGCAGTCGTTTCATAGGTCCTCCCGAATCTCAAACAGAGGGAAGCTGACCGTAAACACGGTCCCACCCCCCTCACGGGGTGTTACGGCAATGGTTCCGTCGTTACGCACGACCATGTCCCGTACGATGGATAGCCCCAAGCCGGAGCCTCCTGCAGCACGGGAACGGGCCTTGTCCACACGGTAGAAGCGGTCAAAGACACGGCTCCGATCCTCCTCCGGAATACCTACGCCGGAGTCTGACACAGTAAGGAGGACCTCCTCCCCCCTGCGGCACAGTTCCAAGCCGATCCAGCCCCGTTCACGGTTGTACTTAATGGCATTCTCTGTCAGGTTAAAAACGATCTGATACAGGTCGTCCTCTACCATCACGAGAGTACAGCCCTCCTCACAGGAGAACTCCAGGCGGATGCCGCGGAGCTTGGCAAGGGGGCGCAGCATACGGGCCACCTTCTGCACGATCTCCTTGCCATCCAGGATCTCCATCTCCTGGGACAGGGAGCTGTCCAGCTTGGTCAAGGTCAGGAGCTTCTGTGTCAATCTGCCCAGACGGTCCGCCTCTCTGCCGATATCTCCGATAAATTCCCGTTCCGTCTCCCGGTCCATCTCGTTCTGCAGGATGGAATCTGACAGGAGCTTGATGGTGGCAAGAGGGGTCTTGAGCTCATGGGATGCATCGGAAACAAACTGCCGCCGAGACTCCTCGGAGCTCTCCAAACGGTCTGCCAGCTCGTTAAATTCCTGTCCCAAGCGGCTCAGCTCGTCACGTCCGCGGAGACTGATCTGTTGGGAATAGTCACCGTCACGCATATGGCGGACGGAAACAAGGATCCGACGGATCCTGCGAGAGAAGGCAGTGGAGAAGAAGGCCGCTGCTAGAATAATGCCGATCTCCAGCACCACGGAAATACGCATAATATTGGTCCGCAGAGCATGGATCAGACTCCCCTGCTCTGTGCTGTATTCCATAAGGTACACAGCCCCCAGCACTGTCCCATTGCGTATTAAGGGAACTGCCAGGCGGCTCTCCATGGCTCGCCCACGGTAGCGGCTGAAAAATACGTCATTCCCCTCCAATGCCCGGACCAGCTCCGGAAACAGCAGGAGCTTGGACTCCGCATTGCCCACGTCTAAGGAGTCATACAGAGCATAGCCATAGGCATCAGTGATCACGGTACGTGTGGTCTGCATTTCCTCCAGTGCCTCAACCGTTGCACTGAGCTCCCCGGCAGCCAGACTCTCTAACTGGAGCAGGGCAGTGGTAATGACCTGGGCCTTGCCCTCCATGGACCGCTGACGGTCTGCGATCACAATATTCCGTATGGTGTCGGAGGCATAGAGATTCAGCCCCACCAGTGCCACTGCTGTCAGGATGATATAGGCAATGGCACTGCGGAGCTGGGTGCTCACAGGCAGGAGAGGGATACGCCTCTTGGCGGTGTTTTTGTTATGCTTTGAAATAGTACCCCACCCCCCACTTTGTCATAAAGTACTCCGGCTCTGCGGGAACGGTCTCCAGCTTTTCACGGATCCGTCTGATATGGACGTCCACAGTACGGACCTCGCTGCGGTAGGCCTCGTGACCCCATATGAGATCCAAAAGATTCTCACGGGAGTAGACCCGATTGGGGTTCTCCATCAGGAGCTCTACCATATCGAACTCTCTCGCGGTCAGTTCAACGGCTACCCCGTTCTTATACACGTTGCGAGACTTGCTGTCCAGGGTCAGGGCACCGATGCTCTTACGCTCCTTGCTGTCTGCGGTCTTACCGGAGCGGCGGAGGAGGGCACGGATCCGAGCCTTCAGCTCCAGGATATTAAAGGGCTTGGTCAAATAATCGTCTGCTCCCTGCTCAAAGCCCATGAGCTTGTCCATATCATCCCCACGGGCAGTGAGCATAATAATGGGAATGTCGGAAAATTCCCGGATCCGTCTGCACGCCTCCAGCCCGTCTACCCGGGGCATCATGACATCCAGGACAATGAGTCCCAGCTCCGGAGTACGGGCAAGCTCAATGGCCTCTGCTCCGTTCTTGCCGGTGAGGACCTCATAGCCTTCGTTCTGCAGGTTATATCTGATCCCCTTGACCAGGAGCTCTTCATCATCTACCACTAAGATTTTCATGCTCTAATCCTCCACATATACATAGTCTGCTAAGAGCCTCAGCTTCTTCTCCCCGATCCCGGGGACCAGGTCCAGCTCCTCCACACTGCGGAACGCTCCGTGCTCCTGTCGGTATTGGAGGATCTGCCGGGCAAGCTTGGGACCAATGGAGGGAATACTGATCAGCTCGTCATAATCGACTTGATTCAGATCCACCCGCAGCTCCTCTATCGAGGCCGGTCTCGACCTATCTCCTCCGACAGGGACCGTAGGGTCTACATAGGTAGGCTCTCTTAAAAAGAGGGTACCCAAGGAGCCTAAGAGATACAATATCACGGGAATCAGAAAAAGGAAAAATCTTTTTCGGGATTTCATGAGCTTTTCCCCCTTCCTCCGTTGACAGATTTCTGTTTTCTGCTATAATAGTATTATAGCACAACGTAAGGCTTTCGGGCAAGATTGATCCGAGAGTTTTTGGAGGATATTTATGAAAAAACGTAGATTCTTATGTCTGATACTTCTCATAAGCCTGCTCCTTTCTCTGCCTATCTATGCAACAGAGGAGGATCCCACTACTGCAGCCCCCTCGGAGCCTGCTGCATCTAACAGTGCCTTCCTGACTCCACCCCCTCCCCTGCGGGAGTTCAACTATCCCACCGATTTCACCATTGACGCCGGTGCCTATGCCCTCATTGAGCTGAAGAGCAATACCATCATCTACAGCAAGGAGCTGGACATGAAGCGTTACCCCGCCAGCTTGACCAAGATCATGACCTGTATGCTGGCCATCGAATACGGCAATATGCAGGATATTCTGACCGTATCCTCCACAGCCTTGGAGAACCTCAGTGAGTTCGGCAGCTCCGCCGGCTTGGTAGAGGGAGAGGAGATCTCCCTGGAGGATATGCTCTACTGCATTATGCTGTGGTCCGCCAACGAGGGCTGTAATGTTATCGGCGAGTACATTTCCAAGGACGTTGCCTCCTTTGTGGCTCTGATGAACGAGACCGCCCGGGCTCTGGGTATGGAGAACACCCACTTCGCCAACACCCACGGTCTCCATAACGAGGATCACTACACCACGGTCCGAGACCTGACCATCCTCACCCGTTGGGCATGGGAGAACGAGACCTTCCGCCGCTTCGCCACTGCAACCACCTACGTAGTTCCTGCTACCAACAAGTCCCCTTCCCGTACGCTCCATACCACCAACTACCTGACCGCTACTGATGTAGACAGCCGGTACTATTACTCCCTTGCCAGCGGCATTAAGACCGGCTTCACCACCCCTGCAGGCGGCTGTTTGGTTTCCACCGCTACAGACGGGGACGCCGAATATCTCAGCATCGTTATGGGCTGCGACCTGATCAGCAATGCAGAGGATATGCGATTCATCGAGACCAAGAGACTGTTCCGCCACGCCTTCGATACCTACTCCTTTGTCCAGGTCCTTTCCAATACCACCATGCTGGGTCAGCCCGAGGTCGCCAATGCCAAGGGTCGGGAGAATGTCGTCGTCCATGCCAAGGACGATGCCATCGTCCTCCTGCCCAAGGAATACAACCGGGATGATATTCTGATCAAGCTAAAATACCGTAGTGAGCTTGCCGCTCCCCTCAAGGTTGGCGAGACCGTGGGAACGGTTTCCATCGTCTACCAGGGCGTGGAGCTGGCTGTCTCCGATCTGGTCACACTGACCAAGGTGGATGCCCTGGATCAGAAGAAGCCCGACACCTCCAAGGTGGAGACCCCCTCTGACGGGGAGGAAGAGGAAGAAGAGCCCAAGAGCGTTGTGAGAACAGTGATCCTGACCCTCTTGATCATTGCCTTGATCATGGGCGGTCTGTACCTGGGTGCCATGTATGCCATTAACACCTATCGTGCCAAGCGGCGGGCAGAGATGCGCCGCCAGCGGCAGCAGAGGAGACGGTACTATGATGAATGAACTGCGGCAGAGCTGTCTGACCTGTCAGGCCTGCCCCCTGTGCCGAACCAGGAACTCCGTGGTCTTTGGCGTAGGTCCCGTTCCCAGCGACGTGGTCTTCGTCGGTGAGGGACCGGGACAGCAGGAGGACCTTATGGGAGAGCCCTTCGTAGGTGCCGCCGGCAAGCTCCTGGATGATATGCTGGGGATCATAGATCTGGGCCGCCACAACGCCTATATCTGCAACATCGTCAAATGCCGCCCCCCCAATAACAGAGATCCTTCGGACCAGGAGCAGAACGCCTGCTTCGGATATTTGGAGCGACAGCTCACCATCCTAAAGCCCCGTATCATCGTCTGTTTGGGCAGGATCGCCGCTATGAGGCTGATCCGTCCCGATTTCCGCATTACCAAGGAGCACGGCACCTGGACCCAGCGGAACGGTGTATGGTATACCGCCATGTATCACCCCTCCGCTCTTCTCCGTGACCCCTCCAAACGGCCGGACACCTTCACAGACCTCTTATCCCTTAGGCAGAAGATGCAAGACACAATACCTTGATCGGAGGATCAAAAATGAATGATTTTAAACAACTATCAGACTGGATAGACGATGTACTTAACATAGATATTCCCGACGAGGTTATGGCTTTCTGCTTTAATCTTTATGAAGAAGGTAACGGAAGCTGGTCCATGGAGCTGATCGGTTCTGAACGGTTTGACTTAGAGGATGAGGATTGGGCTTGTGATGAGGTTACGGACTTCCGTTCAAGACAAAAGCCATACGAATGGGAAGCAGATTACACCTGGGAAGAAGCTTTGGCATATATGTTCAATGCATTGACGGACTATTTAGAAAATGGCAAATATGCGAATTTGTTGAAATCAAGAACAGGTGTCGGAGTAGGCTTTGTTGACGGAAATATCAAGATTTTGCACAGCAATTTCTGAAAAATTCTAATATACTCAAAACTGATAAGGAGCGGTTGCCGATCGGCAACCGCTCCCGGTTTATTTCATTACTTGCCAGGGGTAGTGATGGGCTCCTCGTCGATCATTTCTTGAGTGACCTCGGACTCGGGCCATGCGTGAACGGTGTAATCACGGTAGAGATCCAGACCGGAACCGGCAGGGATCAGCTTGCCGATGATGACGTTCTCCTTCAGACCGATGAGGTGGTCGACCTTGCCCTTAATGGCGGCATCGGTCAGAACACGGTTGGTCTCCTGGAAGGATGCGGCAGACAGGAAGGAATCGGTGGCCAGAGAAGCCTTGGTGATACCCAGCAGCATGAGGGTACAGGTGGCCTCCCGGAGGGTGGTCTCACCTGCCTCGATACGGGCACGGACCACATCGTTGGCATCCTCGAACTCCTGAACATGGACATCGGTACCGGCCAGGAGGGTGGTATCACCGGGATCCTCAACACGGACACGACGCATCATCTGACGGATAATGACCTCGATGTGCTTGTCGTTGATGTCAACGCCCTGCTGACGGTACACTTCCAGAACAGCCTGGGTCAGGTAGTTCTGAACAGCCTCAACGCCGGAAACAGCCAAGACCTCGTGGGGGTTCATAGCACCCTCGGTGAGAGCGTCGCCCTTGGTTACGGTGTCGCCATCCTTGACCTTGAGTCGGACGGAATAGCTGACAGGGATAGGCTCGCTGGTCATATCCTCGCCCATAACGGTAATGGTACGCTGGGAGTTCTTGGTATCGTCGTTAATGGTGATCACGCCGGAGCAGGGAGCGATGGCAGCAGTCTTCTTGGGCTTGCGAGCCTCGAAGAGCTCTTCAACTCTGGGAAGACCCTGGGTAATATCGTTACCTGCAACACCGCCGGTGTGGAAGGTACGCATGGTAAGCTGAGTACCGGGCTCACCGATGGACTGTGCAGCAATGATACCGACAGCCTCGCCGGGGTTGACCAGCTCGGAGGTAGCCAGGTTGATGCCGTAGCACTTGGCACAAACACCGCGACGGGCACGGCAGTTCAGAACCGTACGGGCATAGACACTCTTGACCCCGTGTTCTTCCAGCATCTTGGCATCGGCCTCGGTCATCATACGTGTATTGGGGATCAGAACCTCACCGGTAGCGGGATCCAGAATATCATCCACAGGGAAACGTCCACGGATACGGGCTGCGAAGGACTCGATGACACGGTCACCGTCCAGAACCTCACCCAGCCACAGGCCACGCTTGGCACCGCAGTCGTAGTCACGGATGATCACTTCCTGGGAAACGTCAACCAGACGACGGGTCAGGTAACCGGAGTCAGCGGTACGCAGAGCGGTATCGGTCAGACCCTTACGTGCACCTCTGGAGGAGATAAAGTACTCCAGAACGGACAGACCTTCACGGAAGTTTGCCTTGATGGGGATCTCGATGGTACGGCCGGCAGTATCGGCCATCAGACCACGCATACCTGCCAACTGACGGATCTGCTTCATGGAGCCACGGGCACCGGAGTCAGCCATCATGAAGATGGGGTTGTAGGTATCCAGGTTGGCCTTCAGCTCATTGGTAACATCATCAATGGTATCCTTCCACTTGTCAACGATGAGACGATAACGTTCTTCGTTGGTGATCATACCACGCTTGTACTTACCTTCGATCTTGACAGCCTCTGCTTCGGCGGCGGCAACCAGGGTGTACTTCTTCTCAGGGATGGCCATGTCGGCAATGGAAACCGTAATGGCGCCCTTAGTGGAGTACTTGTAGCCCAGGGCCTTTACGCGGTCCAGCATCTCTGTGGAGGTGGTAAAGCCGTGCTTACGGATACACTTGTCAATGATAACACCCAGCTTGCTCTTGTCAACCAGGAAGCTGACCTCCAGGTCAAAGAGCTTGTCGGGATCGGTGCGGTCTACGAAGCCCAGCTCCTGAGCAATGTGCTCGTTGAAGATCAGACGACCTACGGTGCAGTCGATGATCTTGTGCTGCATCACACCGTCGATCTCCTTGCCGTAGCGAACACGGATAGGAGCATGGAGGCCGATAATACCGTTGGAATATGCGGTAATTGCCTCGTCCACGGAGGAGTATGCATGCTTGGGCTTGTACTGGGGAGCCTTCTTCTTGGTCTCCTTGGCATCACGGAGAGCTGCGTCTACCAGGTCGCCGTCTACCAACTGGCCTACAGGCAGATCATAGTCCCCTGCATCGGTAACGAATACCTCCTCTGCCCCCTTCTCTGCCTTGCCGATACGGACGTAGGTCAGATAGTAGGTGCCGAGGATCATATCCTGGGTAGGAACGGTAACAGGCTTGCCGTCCTGGGGACGGAGCAGGTTGTTGGCAGAGAGCATGAGCATACGTGCTTCTGCCTGTGCCTCTGCGGACAGAGGCACGTGAATTGCCATCTGGTCGCCGTCGAAGTCGGCGTTAAATGCAGTACAGCAGAGGGGGTGGAGCTTCAGTGCGCGGCCCTCAACCAGGACAGGCTCGAAGGCCTGGATACCCAGACGGTGAAGGGTAGGTGCACGGTTGAGCATAACGGGGCGGTCCTTGATGACCTCTTCCAAAGCATCCCAAACAGCAGGGGTGCCCTTG
>JAZNYV010000138.1:0-16838 GCA_045594585.1 Faecousia sp.
TCATAGTCCTCGATGTACCGATCTAACTTCTCCATCTCCTCTCTCATAGATGGAGAAAGAGGACGGGCATCTATGTTTTGACTTTGCAATTCCCTGCAATACCGAATCAAGGCGATATAAACCTCATACACCATCCGTAAGGTGAAATCAGCAAGAGGCAGTTCAATGCTCGCTGTCATGGTCAATAAGGGTGTCCGCTTCTTCTGAGGAGGCTTGAAAATAGGACGGTCATAATCTTCCAGATTCTCATAGAATCGGTTTTCCAGCTTTTCCTTGGAATATGCTTCGCCCAAAGAACTGATGCGAACAGGTCGTTTCCATCCATCTGCAATTACGGAAGAATGAGCATAGGTGAAGTTTCGCTCAAACCGATAGCCGAGAGCTTCCAGATAAACCTCTACTGCACGGAAAGAACAGCACTTAGACAGGGCTTCGTCCAAATCCATCTTCAACTGCTGCCGATGGGAGATGTTGCCGGATCTCCTCGCCCAGTAGTCTTTCTTATTGCCGTAGAAGTGAGTAAAGGGAATCACGGATTTCCTGTGTGCTTTGCAGACCGCATCGGATATCTCCCTCAGTTTGATATGATCCCTGATATGGTTCTCAAACTTCCTTCCGGTTTTAAAGGATACAGAGTTCACAACAAAATGGCAATGAATGTTGTCTGTGTTCAGGTGGGTGGTAACAAGGATTTCATACTCGCTGCCCCACATTCTATCTGCGGTTTCCACGCCAATTCTATGTGCCTCTTCCGGTGTAACCTCTCCGGTTTTGAAGCTCTGAAATCCATGATAGGCGACATTTCCACCCAACTTTCCAAAGCGTTTTTTGGTTGCCATCATGCACTCGTAGGCTCGTTGCTCAATGCAGTTAATACCGCTCACATACATGGTTTGGTCGGTTTTGTCTTTGTTCCCGGCATAACGGAGAGCTGCCCACAAATCGTCGTCAATATATTTCCGATCCGTGGTTTTATCGGGATTCTCTGCATAGGCTAACACTTCCTTCAATCGAGATTTGACGGGCCAGAATCCTGTGCTTGCCATTGCATCATCTCCTCTACAATTTCCTGTTTACTCTGCTTAGTTGCATCAATCAACTGGGCGTAGATGTTATCAAACAGCTTCAATGCCTCCTCTTCCACCTTGGGGGTAGGAGCCGCTTTGATCAGTTTCTTCAAATCCCGCATGAAATAGAAAAAGGCTTCGGGATGCGCCGCTTTCACGGCATATCCCAAAGCCCTTTTCCGCAAATATTCAGAAGTAGAAATCTTACACTTTTTCGCAATGCCGATGATCTTTTCCTTCTCCGCTGGAGAAACCCGAAAATCCATTCGGCAGGTTCTTTCGTTTTTGTTCTTGTTCATAAATACCTTCTTTCTGTGTGTTATTCTTTGACGGGGTCTTAGGGGTGTCCCCTAAAGACAAACAGTAGGGAGAATTCCTGCTGTTCTTTGGAACTTGCTGTACAAGTTCCCTGCTTGTTACGGTGTGAGACAACTCGCCGTTCCACCGTGGGACACACCCCTGTATCTGTACTCTTATCGTTTTCCTTCTCGTCCTTATCAAATACGGGGCATAGCCTCGCATTTTGCCGGATTTTCGATTTGGTTCCATTTTTTTGCAATTCTGACCCCATCGATTATGAAAGTGGGGTCACTTTTCGCAGTATTTGACCCCATCTGATTTTGTGGGGTCAAAATCGGCTTAAATTGGGGTCACAGTGGTGCCAAAATCGAGCAAAAGTGTCCCCGTCAGAAGTTGTCGAGGAAATCGAGTAGTGCTTCCTCTGTTTCGGATGCTTCTTCCTTTTCAACAGTAGACGGTAAGGAGGGCGTTTGTTCAGAAGCTGTCTGCACCATATTCAGTAACCCGGCCAAGGGATTGTGGTTTGCCATCTCTTCCCTAATTATAGCAGTGAGCCGAGTTAGAAACATATCCTCCCTTGTTTTCTCGTCGGAACGATCTAAATACTCGCAAAGTGCCGAAACAACCGTCTTGGTATAGGAGTCGTCTTTACTCTGCAAAAAGTCAAAGACCCGACGATCCTCCTCTCTATCTAGATTCAGACGAAGCTTCACATTTCGGATATTCATACTCCGCCAGCCTTTCGATTCAGGGTCAGCATTGCCATATACTCATAGCCCTTTGACGTTGCACAAATATCATCGTTAATGACCACGCGGCTACTGTCATACTTTCCGAAGTTGCGGATCAGACAGCCACCGCCGCCTACCACATACAGCTTCATAAGCTTGGGATTATACTCATGCTCTCGCAATCGTTGGAAGATTCCGGCGGTATATGCTTTAGCAGTTTTAATGACGGTTTCAAGATATGCCTTGTCAATATCCGCTGTGCCTTTCTTTAGGATTTCCGTAATAATCGCATCGTCCAAAGTTGCATGGTGCAATCGCATCATCTGTTCTCGGATGAGAAGTGTGCATTGGTGGACTCCATATTTCTCTGTAAACATATGTTGTGTATCAGGCACTCTGTTCGTAATCTTCAAAAGATTCATAGTGCCATTTCCAATGTCACAAAGTAGGTTCACTCCTGTGAAAGTCCCAAGCTTTTCTGCAACCGCTGCAAACCCTTGGGGAAAGATCTCAGCGCCGACGATTTGGAGCCGGTACTCCACATTGCGGAATATATAGGTCACTTCCTTATTCTGCAAAAGGTATTTCTTAAATGATTCCTTCTGCTCGCTGACCCAAGTGAGAGGCAAGCCTGCGGCAATGTATACCTTTGCCTCCGTGATCCGTTCCCGCTTCAGTTCCCGTGCAATGGCAGCAAGAGTGAGCACATAGTAATCCTCGTCCTCAAACTTATCCGCCGCAAACTCCTTGTGACCTGTGCCAATAGAATAATACTTCCCATTCCACACAAGCAGGTCATGGATGAAGATCGGCTCCTTGTCGCTTTTCAGCACTCCTGTAGGAAAACAGCAGTTTGCCGTTTTCATGTTTCCATAGCCGTGATCGATGCCGATCACATACATGTCGTTCAGTTTCTTCATTGTACATTTCTCCTTTTCATTGTTTTTAGATTTAATTGTTGTGTTCCATGATTTGTGTGAATAGTTCCCGATCCGTAGGTAGTACCGCCTCAAAGAAATATTTGCAGTATAGTCCATACCGGGAGATCATCTGCACACAGCGTTGCGCTTCTCCGTCATCCAACAGAAGACAGTTTCCGTCCTCGTCACAGTTGGCGCAGAGTCTCCGAACCATGCGGCGAACACGCACCGCCTGATTGGGTGTAAGCTTGATCATTGGCATTCCTCCTTTCTCAAATATGGAATTGGGCAGTAAAAAAGCCGCCGGTTTCCCGACGGCCATGCCAGCGTTCCACGAGGGGATCAATCACCCCTCTACTCTATAGAATAGGCGGAAAATGCCAAAACAGCAAGTATTACGCAACCGGCAAAAAATAAAAAGCACAACTGCATGAAATCCCTTGAAACTACAGGGTTTTCCACAGTTGCGTTTTGATTTTCAATTCATTTTTCCGTGTGCAACCACGAAAAAATCTGATAAAAAATCTTAAAGAAAAATTTTGGTCCCAAAGTCCAGTTTATTGGACAGTATATTTGATATAATGCGAGTAGAGGCGAGTAGAGGCTGAGAAGAAAGGGGGAATTCCATGAAGGAAAAAGTCAATTTTTTCACCGCTGACTATCGTGACGGTAAAGTGCATATTGCAGGAAAGACATTTCCGGCAGGATATTTTGCACTTCATTTGCTAAATCAGTATTACGAAGATGACACCGCCGCTCGCATTGGAGTTTATGCCCTGAAGAACAAGCCTCTGTGGGATTCTTTGACTATCGGCTACATGGATAAGGATGTGTTTCTTGAAGTGGGAGAAAACCTGCTTACTATTCTTAAATACCTTCCTTGGTTATCGCCCTTCGGGATGCTTGATACAGAGGGAGAAAGGAACCGCATAGCCACATTGTTTACAGAAGAAACATATGATACCATCCGATTTTATTACAGCAATAAAGCAGAAGTCTACAATATGACTTGGGAGCAATGCTGGCTCAATTATGTCCCCAAATCCTATAACGGAGAATTCATGGACTTGGCCGAAGATCTCCTAAAGCAGGTTCGCTCTACCATAGCTTTTTACGATAAGCTGAGCGACGATATGAGCAAAGCATTCCATGCACTGAGGAACTTTGTCTCAAATATTGACGAAGCAGATCGCTTTGACGAAGAACATTTGCTACCCCTTGCTTTAGAGTTCTTCGGGCAAACATCTTTCTCGGTCAAAACAGAATATGTGGGCCTAAAGAAATCTCCACGGAGCAAGCTGTGTACTGTTGCAAGGCGGCTATATTTCGACAGCTATTTGGGCTTTATTCTGACAGACTTTTTTGAGGGATTGCACTACGGGCATTACCCCAAGCGGTGCCAAGTTTGCAAGCAATATTTCCTGATGTCTTCTGCCCGAAAGCAAATCTATTGTGATGGGCTTTCCGGTTATGAGTACAATGGGAAAGAGTTAACTTGTAGACAGTACGCAGCACTCATAGGGCAAAAAGAGCTTGCAGAAGCCCACCCTGTAACGGATATCTATCAGAGAAGATGTAGTTGCATCCGCTCGGAACAGTCCAAAGGCACCATTACAAAAGAGTTCGCCTCCGCAGCCAAAGATCTTGCAAAAGAGCTAAAAACAAAGGTCATTCAGGGTAACGGCTATACCATACAAGACTTTGAAAGAGACATGACAAGAGAACGCTTATACGCTCTCACAGACCAACGACTCAAGGAACAATCACAAAACAGGAGGTGACAGCCATGAAAGAATGGGAAGAATTACATCAATGCCGCCTATCTCCCGCACCGCCCAAGAAAGACTTGCAGGAGTATATCGAACTATACCTTGCTGAAAAAGAGGAACAATACCTTTCATGGTTCCTCCACTACTACGAGCCGATCCTAAACACCACCGTCATGGGTATCGTCCAAAGATATTCTATGTTCGGGCACTTCCTTGACCTCAAGGAAGCTTGCATTCTTGGAATCCTCCGAGCTTTAGAGACATACGATCCTCACAGCAAGATTCCCTTTATTACCTACAAAACCCGTATCATGTAGGAAGAGATCCACAACTACATCCGCACCATGCGAACCGGCTTCACCGTCCAAAGCGAACATGAATACCGCAACCTACGGAACATCATGCACCTGTATACCCTATATCAAAACAAAAGCGACCCAAATACGGTCAAAAGGATTGCAGACGAAGTAGGACTTTCCGAGAAAACAACAAAGGACATCCTCTGTAGCGGTTTACATAATCTCCAATTCATTGACTTCTACCGCAGCTATGCCGACGATGAAACAGAAGAAAGCCGAGAGGATGTAACCTGCGACCACACCACTGATCCCTACCAAATCCTCGTCCAGTCGGAACAATCCGAAGCCATCTTCTCTGCCTTCTACTCCCTAACCTACCGAGAACAAGAAGTCATCCGCTCCCACCTTGGCTTCTGCCCCAACTGCCACAGCACCCAAAGCCCCAAATTCTGCCCCCAAACCTTCCAAGAAATCGCCATCCGAAATGAACTCACCTCCGCCCAAGTGGCTGAGAACATCTACCATAAGGCTCTTGCAAAAATTAGAGTAAAGTTAACACAGAAGGAAGCCTCATGTCAATCTGTTGCGAGACGAAGTCACATAAAGCTAAAAAGCATATGGTGAAATAATGCAGGTCGATATGACAGTAAAACAATGTTTACTCTTATGCAGCAATCGTCCCGATTAGGTTCTTTTGGTCAATGGAGTAAAATAGCACAAGCAAACACAGATTTTCCCTCTTTTTTCCCTTCGACAAGAAATCCGTTATTAAGTTTCTTTTTATAGATTTTGATTTCATCACCGTAAAATGTCTGAGATAAAAAGTTTATTTGAAGCTCATCAATTCTCAGTGCTTCAAATTCATCCGGGGTGAAGCAGTTTAAAACCATTCGCAGATAAGCAACATTATTTGTGTGCTTGTTGGAGTCAACATCTACAAAGGCGGAACGGTGGATATGGTGAAGATTCGTATCACAAACGGATTCTTTTACTCTTATCCATTCTCCTGCACCGCTTCGGTCTTCACGAAAAGGCATATTATGTGGGTAATCCACGCTTTCTACTTTACGCAATTTATGAGTGGTAAAATCCAGTGTACACCATTCGCTGGAACCCATCAGCAAGGGCTTTTCTTTGCCTTTTAGCACAAAATCGCGGTCAAAGCGTACACCTTTGGCCTTAAGAGGCCAGGTTTCGACCGTAATTGTTTCGCCGAACCGAGGAAGCTCCGCAATTCTTAGCTTCATTTTTGTCAAGACCCAAAGAGCATTCGACTTAGCAAGAAGCTTTTCGCCGTCTGTTCCCATTTCAATGGAATGCAAGCCGGCTATGTTCTGAAAGTGCGAAAATATGTAATCCAAACGCAGTTTGTAGTAGCTGTCCACTTCTGAATACCCAACAGTATGGGTCAGTTTATATGTATTATTCATAGATGATCCTTCTTTTCTTTGCGCAATTTTTGACGAAAACAAATTTAAGGTTTATTTCCGGCTATTCTTTTTTGAATCTGTTCCATTCGATTGTCTAAAATGGCGGCAGCCTCGGCACACTCTTTCAGTTCAAATGCTACATCCTTTGGAACAATAACATCCTTTTTATAGCGAATCTTGTGTTCAAGGCTTGCCCACCAATCCATTGACATGGTGCGGAACTGTACCTCCACCTTCATCGGTTTCTTCTCATTGTGAAGAAAAATAGGGATTTCTACAATTAGATGCAGACTGCGATATCCGTTTGGCTTAGGATTTGCCATATAATCCTTACACTCGATCAAGATAATGTCATCCTGAGTTAAAAAGGCTTTGGAAAGAGTGTATATATCCGATGGAAAACCGCAGATCACACGAACCCCGGCAACGTCGTGTATATTGTTTTCGATATTATCAACCGTCATAGTCAGGCTTCGACGTAAAAGCTTATCTGCAATACTATCAACCGATTTTAATCTGGTTTTTATGGCTTCAATAGGGTTGCGATCATACTCTAAGGACAATTCTTCGCTTAGTACACGGAATTTGGTCTCAACCTCCATCATTGCACAACGGTAGTATGCCATTAGCTCCTTGTAAGGTGTCGCATATGCTTTGATCCAGTTCTTGATTTCCTTTTTAGGTAGGGGCAATTGTAACCAAAATAATCTATCCCAATATTCCTTACTTTCGAAAGTCTCCAACTGCATCACAACCCTTCATTGCTGATTTGTTTTCTGTGCTGCTGCAATCGGCACAGCACATTCTTACCTTGTAAAAGCAGGTGAGCAAGTCGCTGTATACGAGGAAACGCCCAGAATTGTTTCTCCATCGATCTGTAGAGAAACAGGCCGGTCAAATTCCACTGTGATTTCGGTTCCCTTTAAAATCTCTACTTGCTTTGTGTATCTGATATGCTCCCCCTTGAATAGTGACGGAAAAATCATCAGGGTCTTTAGCTTGCCGGAGTTGTGAAAAATCATAGTTGAGAGCTCACCGGAATTTCGAACCTGCTGCGGTGTGGGCATCATACCGCAGCCGTAGTATCTTCCGTTCATGGTGGGGGCGATCCATACCTTTTCATATGTATAGGTCTTACCATCCACTGTAACCTTAGCTTTCGTTGGTTTATAATGGAGGAGCAATCCTTTTATGGCAATCGATGTGTAGTTGACCTTTTTGTTGGGAGCCTTTTTCAATTCATCGCCAACCTCACAGCAATAACCGTCTATGCCGTATCCTACCCCGTTGAGAAAGCGGTACCTCTTACCCTTGACCCTTACATATGGGAGGTCTCTCAAATGTTCTTTGATAGAGAAAGGGTTGCATTCCTTGGAATATCCCAGATCATAGGCAAAATCGTTGCCTGTACCGTTTGGAAAACACAAAACATCGTTATCAAATGCAATACCGTCGACATTGTTGACAAAACGGTTCAGGGTGCCGTCTCCTCCGCAGAGAATGATATAATCATCCTCTCCCAAGCCGTTTAGAAACACTCGGTAGTCCGAAATTCGGGTAACATCTATAAATACAAGCTTATCCCTGATAATGACCTCCAATGCTCTTGTATTCTCAGCAGAATGAGCATCTCCTGCTTTTTTGTTGAAAAGAACATAGGCGGTAGCTTTCTCATTTTTTAAAGTGTTCATTTTCACACGATCCTTCTGTATAAATGTAAAGAAAATGGTACGTAGCTCAGCTCAGAACAGCTGTGAATATATGCCAACTCAGTAGGTCATTATCTGAAACACAGTGAACCTTCCTTTGCTGAGAATGTATGCAACGGCGACGGCAACAGCCCCTAATGTTTCAAGAAGCATATCCAGCATGGTATCGGTCAAACCAATATCGATATATCCCTTCACGGGAAGGGGCTGACCGTTCACAAGGACCTCTTCGATGTTTTCTATGGAGCCGGTAACTCCCACACCTTCGTCCAGAAGATAGGAATTTATGTGAGTAATCACCACGTCATCCTGCATATCCATGCCGAAAAAGGTATCCGCTGCAAATTCACTGAACTCCCATATCGTCCCAATTGCCATAGAAAAACAGATCGCAAAGATAGCAGTCATGACCCGTTTTCTTTTGTTCTTCTCTACAAAAGCCTCGAAAAGAAACAGTCCGAAGAAGGCGAACATGACACCGCCGATTATATGCAGCATCTTATCCCACCATGGAACAAGGTAATACAGGTTATGGCATTGTCCAAGCATGGGACCCAGTGCATAGAATAGCCCGAACAGGTATACAGGTAGGCTGATCCTGCAGTGGAAAATACATTCGACCGCTTTTGGAATCAGCAGGATAAACGGCATGGAAACAGCAAGGGGAATCCTGTCATATTGCTTTCTAAGGATCATCATAATAATCGTGACCAAAGTAAATGCTTCACAAACCCCAAGGGCGATCCTACGCAAGTGATTCTCTTTTTTATCCAAAGTGATCCCTCCTAAAGTGAACTGTGTTCTATTCCGCAGTAAAATTATAGGACTCTTTTTACAACTCAACCTCAACCAAAAATCAACATTTGTTGAAAAAAGAGGGATTGGCTCCAACGAACCAATCCCTCTCCTATAGCGATTCTTTTGATTTAATTCTTTAATGTGACCGTGAAGCGGCATCCGCCGTTTGGAACATTTTCGGCTGTAATCTTACCGTCACAAAGCAGCAAAATATTTTTGACAAGAGCAAGGCCTAAGCCGTTTCCCTCTTCTTTGTGGGAGGTATCTGCCTGATAAAACTTATCGAACAGATGCTTTTTCGCTTCGTCCGTAAGACCGGGTCCTTGATCTTCAATGGTGAATATCAGTTGTTCTTGTTTATTATGCAAACGCATGATAATTGCACCGCCATCAGGACTGAACTTGATGGCATTGCTCAGCAGATTACTCCAAATGTGGTACATAATGCTTCGGTTGCCGCGGTATCGTGCTGCATCAAGATCCACATCAAACTCAATGTTTTTTGGCTCCCATGCATATTCCAATGTCAAAATAGCCTCCCGAATCTGTTCGTCAAGGCTGAATGTTTCCTGATTGGTTTGTATAGACTGATTTTCAAGCTTGGAGAGAAGCAGGATGTTGCTGACAAGAGAGGAAAGACGCTGTGTGTTGAACAGGATCTTTTCGATATACCCATTTTCGACTTCATCAATATTCTCCGTGCTTTGCAGCAGCATTGTGTATCCCTCAATGGCATTGATGGGTGTTTTGAACTCGTGGGATACATTGGAGACAAAATCCGTTTGCAGAATCTCTGTGGAACCAAGCTCTTGTGCCATCATATTAAAACCGGCAAAAAGCTCCTGGATTTCCGATGAGGAGGATTTGGTTTTCAGACGGGTATCAAACTTCCCGTCAGCGATCTCTTGCATTCCGATTCTAAGCTCTTTGATGGGATCAAAAAATATTTTGGATAGAAAATGAGTCGCTACAAGTGCAATCACCAAGCTAAAAATATGTAGCTGTATCAAAAGCGGAACCTCGGTGGAAAAGGGCAGTAGCCATTCAAGCAGTTTGGAGATACCAAAGGCACAAAGAATGCTGACGAGAACCACCGCACCCACAAGTGCTGTGAGTCTTGCTCTCAAGCTAAAGCGAACCTTTTGTTTCTGCATTTTTTGGAACCGATCCCGTTCTTTCATAGCTTTACCACCTTGTAGCCCACACCTCGCATGGTTACGATCTTGAAATCCTTATTATCACGGAAGCGATCCCGAAGTCTGCCAATATGCACATCTACCGTATGGGAATCACTTTCGGAATCGTAGCCCCACACATCATCCATCAGTTGCTGGCGAGTAAAGATACGACCGGGATAGGACGCCATTTTATAAAGCAGCATAAATTCCTTCTGAGGCAGAGGTATGACCTCATTACTTGCTGTAACAGTAAAGGTATCACACTCCAGAACAGTATTTCCTATGGTCTGCCTACGCTCATTGATCATCTGCGCTCGCCGTAGAAGGGCGCCGACACGCAGTACCATCTCGTTGATGTTGACCGGCTTGATCATATAGTCATCCGAGCCGGAAAGGAAGCCAAGACGCATATCGTCAAAGGCATCTTTTGCCGTGATCATCATGACAGGGGTGTTGTTTCCTGCATCCCTAAGCATACGGACAAGCTGGTAGCCATCCACCAACGGCATCATGATATCCGATATAATCAGGTCAAAATAGTCTCCATCAATGGCATTCAGGGCTTCTTGACCATTGGCGACTTCTTTTACGACATATCCGTTTTTGATCAGCACATGAGCGAACATTCTTCTGAGCTCACGGTCATCTTCTGCAATCAAGATTTTCAGCATATCCCTTATCCTCCCTTTTTCTACTCCGGTATTCGGAAGTCTCTCAGCACTTAGACTTCTCTAATAGTCCTAAATAAGATTCCATATCGTTGTTATAGACATATTGTATTCGCATAAACAAGCACTGTCAAGGATGTTTCTGCAAGCATCCATTGTAAATCATAACGCTCCTGTTTCAACAGTGTTTCAACCTAACTTCAACAATTGTTGAGGTTAAGTTTATTTCTGGTTGATAATTGTGTGATATGTTGTCGAATGATGTGAGGGAGCAGCAAGTGCATACAGCACAACGAGTCAACATGCTGGTCGCGTGGAATGGCTTGTTTTCCTTTGCGAGACTCACGTAAAGCTTAAAGCGATACATGGAGTCTTTATATCTTGTTTTGACACTGAGTATGGCTTTATGCCTGCTCGGTATTTTACGAGTTGGGCTTAACTATGAACTTGAAAGAACATGCAAAACAACTAAAGTCAGACATTCCCGGGGTATTCCTTGCACTGAAAGCCAAAGAAACCCCTTGGTATGCTAAAGTGTGTGCTGCCATCACCGTCGCATACACTCTTTCTCCCATAGATTTGGTTCCCGATTTCATTCCTGTACTTGGGTATTTGGATGACGTTATTTTATTACCGCTACTCGTAGCGTTAACCGTTAAATTTATCCCGAAAGAGGCATTTCAAAAATATCGTGAAGAAGCAGAAGGTATGTGGGAAAACGGCAAACCGAAGAGGTGGTATTATGCCATTCCTATCATAATTGTTTGGGGACTTCTTATTTGGTGGGTACTAACATTGATATTCTAATTCATAACAACAATAAAATAAGGGCTCCGTTTCATTATGTGAAGCGGAGCCTTTGTGTGTTCATAATCATTCAATTGGATTCAAACCAATTGTTCTTTTATCAAAAATAGTATTAGGATTTCTTTGCGAAGATAAAGGTTACAACGTCCATCACCGCCTCGACAATGAGTGTAGCGCCGATGAATGTCCATAGCATTGCAGTTGAGGCGAATGGATTGCAGGCAATCAGAATTGCAAAGCCAATGGTTAAAAAGGAGCTGATAAGTGCAACAAACCAATACTGTCGTTTTGCTCTTGCCATATCCACTGTCTGCTGCAGCTTGACCACGCCTGCAACAAGAATTGCCACACCGTAAAGAACGGTGATTGCCGGAAAGGTCGCAATAAACCAATCGTACTTAAATGCACAGAACAGACCGAATACAGCAAACAGAATACCTTTGGTCAGTTTACCTCCGCTGGCGGCTTCTTCTGCATCAGTACGGAAATAGCTGATGATCTGCCCAAGTCCCATAATAACCAGCACGATACCAAGTGCAACGATAATGCCTGAGGTAAAGCCTACAGGGTTGATCAGCAACAGAATACCAATCAGAATTTCAACGAGGCTCATCAAAAGACTGGAATTGCCCGAATTAACCTTTTTCATGATATGTAGCTCCTTATTTGTTGAAATTATTTCTGTTGCAGCCATTACAGCCGCCACAGCCATGGCTTGCCGTCCACAGCTCCTCTGCCTTTGGCACCCATCTATCTGCATAAGGTTTACACTTTGCGTACAAATCATCTACATTCTCAGGTGATTGCATGTCGGTGGAATGTGCACCCGTGTGCTGAACCATATCGCGAAGTGCCTCAGGATTTTCCAGCATGGGGCAAGGTCTGAGCATATTGCTGTTGAAGGGCTGTCCTTCCTTATATGCCGTGAACAGAGGACGCTTACAAGCTTCGAGAAGGGTATGTTCACGAATGTTGGAATCTGCGTAATGAATGAAAGCACAAGGCTCGATGTCGCCATTGGCATTGATATGCAGATATCTTCTTCCGCCTGCAATGCAACCGCCCACAAATTCACCGTCATTCTGAAAATCGATGGTAAAAATCGGCTTGCTGCTTCTGTAAGCACGGATGCGGTGATACATCATTTCTCTCTGTTCGGGAGTAGGCAGAAGCTCCGGCACTGCTTCATTGCCCACAGGCATATAGTGGAAGAACCAGGCAAATTTTGCACCTGCATCTATCAGTGAGTCCATATATTCTTCAGAGCTGAGAGAATCTACATTCTTTGAGGTGTAGCAACAGGAAGCACCGAAGGGTAGCTTTTTCTCCTTTAGGATACGCATAGCGTTCATAACCTTTTGATAGGTTCCTTTACCACGACGGTCATCTGTGGCTTCTTCAAAGCCTTCAATACTGATGGCAGGAACAAAGTTCTTTACACGGAGCATTTCATCCGCAAATTTTTCATCGATCAGCGTGCCGTTGGTAAATGCAAGGAACTCACAGTCGGGATGTGCTTCACAAAGGCGGATAATATCGTCCTTGCGAACCATCGGCTCGCCACCGGAGAATATATACATATATGTACCGAGAGCCGTGCCTTGTCGAATAATGTCATCAAGCACTTCGTACTCCAAATTGAGCTTATGACCGTACTCGGCAGCCCAACAGCCGGTGCATCTCAAATTACAGGCAGAGGTCAAGTCCATCAGGATCGCCCAAGGAACATTGCACTCATGCTCTGCCTTGCTTTTTTCCTGTCTCGGTGTTCCGATCAGCCCGGTATTTACGATAAAGTTTTCAAAGAACACCTTACGCACCTCGGGATCAATGTCCGTCCACAGGCTTTTCACCAAGCGGTTCCAGTTATTGTTCGGGTCATCAAGAATTGCCCGTACCGGTCTGAACATATGTCCAAAACGGTCATTCTTATCCCACCTTTCTGCCCAGTCCAGTAGCTTGGGGAGGCTCTTATCCGGGTCCTCATCCAGATAGTGCAGAATCTTTTTCACAGCGAAAGCCTGCACATTTTCCTTCATGGTCTTGTTGCTCATAATGGTTCATCCTTTCTAATCCGGCGATTCGCCTTATTTTGACCTTATTCTACTTTTCCTTTTTCAACCATCATTCAACTGAGTCTCAACATTTTTTGATTTTTGTTTATGTTTGTTGAGGTTCCGTCCTTAAAGATAAAACATAAACAATTGTTGAGGTTGAATTGAAAAAGAGTTGAATTTTGAGCGATATACTAAGTTTCATATTGGGCAATTTTCATGACAGATAGGAGTTAAGAATATGGATGAACACTATATTGAGTTTCTTAATGTAAGAAAAAGCTACGGCAGCGGAGATGCGCAGATCAACGCATTGCTCGATGCAAGCTTTCATATCAATAAAGGCGAGTTCTGTGTCCTGCTCGGTTCCTCCGGCGCAGGCAAGACCACCCTTTTAAATATGCTCGGCGGTATGGATACCGTTACAAGCGGTGAGATTTATTTTGACGGCAAAAAGGTTTCCTCTTTTCATAAAAAGGAATTAGTGGAATACCGTCGCCACGATGTCGGTTTTGTGTTTCAGTTCTATAACCTTGTGCCGAACCTGACTGCCCTTGAAAATGTGGAAATTGCCGCCCAGCTCTGCAAGGCTCCCATCCCTGCAAGCGAGGCATTGGATATGGTCGGCCTTTCCGAGCGTAAAGACAATTTCCCCGCACAGCTTTCGGGCGGTGAACAACAGCGTGTAGCCATTGCCCGTGCACTTGCCAAAAATCCGAGACTGCTTCTTTGCGACGAGCCTACAGGAGCGCTTGACTATGTAACAGGTAAAGCAATTTTGAGACTGTTATATGATCTGAGCAAGCAGCAAGGTACCACCGTTATCATCATTACGCACAATCAGGCAATTGCGCCAATGGCTGACCGTGTGATCCGCATTAAAAGCGGTAGGATTCAGTCCAATGAGGTCAACAAGAACATCGTTCCCATTGATGAGATTGAGTGGTGACGGCAATGAAATCAGTATTCAAAATGACCGGAAGAACAATCCGTTCCTTCAAGGGACGGTATATGGCAATCCTGTTGATCGTCGCCCTCAGTGCCGGGTTCTTTGCCGGCCTTAAAGTCACAACTGATGCCATGCTGCATACGGGCGGCAAATATTATGAAGAACAAAACTTCTACGATTTTCGTTTGCTTTCCACCCTTGGCTTTACCGAAGACGATGTAAAAGAGTTCGGCAAGCTGAACGGTGTTGAAATGGCAGAAGGTACATACAGCTTGGATGCACTTATGGTACACAAGGACAGCGACCATCCGTTTAAGCTGTATGCCATTTCTGAAAGCATCAATGTACCCTCCCTGTCAGCAGGCCGTATGCCGACCGCTGACAATGAATGTCTTGCCGATGAGGATGTGTTTACCGAGGAGGATATGGGCAAAATGATATCCCTTGCCGATGAAAATGCTTCTTCTGCAACAGACAGTCTTGAAAGAGGCGAATATACCATTGTCGGCCTTGTTTCTTCCCCCCTTCATATTGGGCTTGACAGGGGCACTACAGATATAGGTAACGGCTCGGTTTACAGTTTTCTCTATTTGCCCGAGAGAAATTTCAAAAGCGAGGTTTACACCGAAGTCAACCTATTGCTCTCAGATACTGCCGAAATCTACAGCGATGAATACGACGAGCTGATTGATACATACAAAGCTGAAGTAACGACTCTTTGTGAAAGACTTGCAGAAGAACGTTATCAAGATATCATGGACGAAAATCATCTTACCGTAGAGCTTGCCGCACAGATGGGTATTACTCCTCCCGAAACCTATGTACTAACCCGTAACGAAAACGCAGGTTACGTCAGCTTTGAAAATGATACCGGTATTATCGGCGGTGTGGCAAATATCTTTCCCATCTTCTTTATTATGATCTCCATTCTTGTTTGTGTTACCACTATGACAAGAATGGTTGACGAAGAACGCACGCAAATTGGTACACTCAAGGCGATGGGTTACAGCAACCGTGCAGTTATGGCAAAGTATCTGCTTTATGCAGGAAGTGCCACCCTTATTGGGTGGGTGATCGGCTTCTTTGCTTGCACCTGGGCGTTGCCGAAGATCTTTTGGCTTGCCTATAACGAGATTTACGGCTTTGCACCGATTTCCTATCTGTTCAGTTCCGAGCTTGCCGTGCTTACATTCGCAATCTCCTTGTTCTTTATTCTCGGTAGCACCTTTATATCCTGTCGCAAGGAGCTTGTGAGTGTTCCCGCTGCTCTGATCCGTCCCCGTACCGCCAAAAGCGGCAAGCGTGTTTTCTTAGAGTACATTACACCCATATGGAAAAGACTCGGTTTTTTACAAAAAATCACTGTCCGAAATATGTTCCGATATAAGCAGCGACTGTTTATGATGCTCATCGGTATCGGATGCTGTGCGGGACTTGTGGTAACTGCTTTTGGCGTTCGTGACTCTATGATCGACGTTGGCGAGCTGCAATACGGCACAATACAGAAACAGGATATTGAAGCCAGCTTTGATGAAGGCAATGAAGCCGAGATTATTACCGCGTTGGATAAACTTTCGGGTATTGAGAAGTATATTACTGTGTCTTCAAACCGTGTGGATATTACTGCAGAAAGCTCCATGAGCTCGGTCAATCTACTGAGTATCAAATCGGATGAAGAATATTCGGATTTTTGGGATTTCCACAGCGGAGATTACTCTTTCAAGCTACCGAAAAAAGGCGAGGTTTTAATCAGCCCGAAGGTTGCGGAGAAACTGGAACTATCTGCAGGAGATACTTTTACCGTCCGCAATTCCGATATAGCAAGCGGCACGGTAAAGGTCAGCGGTGTATTTGATAACCACATTTACGACTATGTGGTTATGACCGATGAAACCTACACCGCGCTGTTCGGTAAGTGGCAAACCAATACCGCCCTTATCCTTGCAGGCGGTGACACCGAAGTGCTGGCAAAGGAACTGACTGAAGCCGACAAATTCACCAGCGTATCACAGCTTGACATGATGCGTGCAAACATCAGCGATGCACTTGACTGCTTGAACTACATCATTTGGTTGATCATTTTCTTCTCCGGCGCACTCGCCTTTATTGTTATATTCAATCTTACTAATATCAATATTGCAGAGCGTAGCCGTGAGATT
>JAZNYV010000139.1:0-1881 GCA_045594585.1 Faecousia sp.
GGCCGTCTGTGAATATTTCTCGCTGAGAAGTGAGTGGAATCGGAGGAGGCTCTATGGCTGAGTACAGGGGCAAGGACTATCTGAAAAACCGTCTGACGGTGAAGCAGAGCCGCGTGAATCTGCGGTATAAATATTACGAAATGAAGAACGGGGTGAAGGATTTCGGCTCCCTCATCCCACCCAATATGAGGTGGCTGTCTGCTACCCTGGGCTGGTGTGCAAAGGCGGTGGACAGCTTGGCGGACCGTCTGGCCTTCCGGGAATTCCGGGAGGATAATTTTGATGTGAACAGCATTTTCCAGATGAACAACAGCGACATCCTCTTTGACAGTGCGGTCCTTTCGGCACTGGTCAGTGCCTGCTGCTTTATTTACATCTCTCCGGATGAGAAGGGCTTCCCTCGGCTGCAGGTCATTGACGGGGCCAATGCCACAGGCATTATGGATCCCATTACCGGTATGTTGACAGAGGGCTATGCGGTCATTGAACGGAACAAAGAGAACAAGCCCGTATTGGAGGCATACTTCGTCGGTGGCAGGACGGAGTATTACAGGGACAACCGGCTGGATGGCGTTGTAGAAACCAATGCCCCCTATCCCCTTCTTGTGCCCATCGTACATAGACCGGATGCGGCTCGTCCCTTTGGCCATTCACGGATCAGCCGGGCCTGCATGGATCTGATGCAGGGTGCCTTGCGGACGCTGAAACGCTCCGAGGTTAGTGCCGAATTCTACAGCTTCCCTCAGAAGTATGTTACGGGCCTGTCCAATGATGTGGAGCAAATGGACAAGTGGAAGGCTACTATGTCCAGTTTTATCTCCTTTACCAAGGACGAGGACGGAGAAACGCCAAAGCTGGGACAGTTCACCCAACAGAGCATGAGCCCCTACACAGAGCAGCTTCGTACCTTTGCGGCACTGTTTGCGGGGGAAACGGGCTTGACCTTGGATGATCTGGGCTTTGTGACGGACAACCCCTCCAGTGCCGAGGCCATCAAGGCAAGCCATGAGAACCTGAGACTGGCAGCCAGGAAGGCGCAGAGGACCTTCGGCAGCGGGTTCTTGAATGTGGGATATCTTGCCGCCTGTGTCCGTGATGACTTCTCCTATCGCCGGGAGCAGTTGTATTTGACTAAGCCTGTTTGGGAGCCGGTCTTTGAGCCGGATGCGGCTATGCTGTCCAGTATCGGCGACGGTGTAGGAAAGATCAATCAGGCGGTACCCGGATATTTTAGCAGCACAAATCTGCAGGACATGACCGGTATCCGGTCCGAGAAGTAAGGAGCCCAATATGGAAGATATGACTCCTCAGCTCATAGAGGATATAACAGGAGAATTCCACCGGCTCTATGATAGCAGCGGCACCATTCAAGGTCTGCTGCAGAAGATCCGGCAGGGCACAGCAACCTATGCAGAGGCACAGGAATACTCCTTAGAGGTTTCCCGTCTGATCGGACGGGCTTATGAGAAGCATATTTCTTCCGCAACACTGCCGGATGGGAGAATGTATTACAACATTGCCTCCCGTCTGATCCCCTCCACCCTGGATGAAAACTACAAGCTTGTGTCCGACTATGCCGCAAGGGCACAGCAGATCCTCAACCAAAAGGCTGGGATCGGCTTGAAGGCGCAGACTGCTCCCAAAAATGAGGACCGTGTAAACGGTATTGTAAATGCAGTGTCCAATGCAGAATGGTATGACGATGTCGCCGGTTGGCTTCTCACAGCAATGGAAAATTTTAGCCAGAACATTGTGGATCAGACGGTCAAGGCAAATGCCGACTTCCATGCCAGGGCAGGCCTATCCCCCAAGATCATCCGCAAAGCAGAACGAAAGTGCTGTAAGTGGTGCCGAGCCCTTGCGGGAGAATTTGATTATTCC
>JAZNYV010000140.1:0-17240 GCA_045594585.1 Faecousia sp.
AAGCCTACTGGCATATGTCAAGAAATGGACATATACAAAGGGCAATCTCAAAAGAAAGACTCGCACAGGCAGGATACATGAGCATCCTTGACCGGTACGAGTCCTTGCATTTACGATTGAACCAACCTATACCGAACGGTACGTACGGTGGTGTGGGAGGACGGCTACTCAACTAATGGGTAGCCTCCTACCCGATTGAAATTAGATAACCTTCTTGGCGGTCTCGACCAGGGCGGCGAAAGCAGCACTGTCGTGGATAGCCAGCTCGGAGAGGGACTTGCGGTTCATCTCGATGCCGGACTTCTTCAGACCGTTCATGAAGCGGGAGTAGTTGATGCCGTAGGGCTTAACAGCAGCACTGATACGAGCGATCCACAGACGGCGGAAATCTCTCTTCTTGTGCTTACGGCCAACGTATGCGTATACAGCAGACTTCTTAACGGCCTGCTTAGCCATCTTAAAGTGAGTGGACTTGGAGCCCCAGTAGGACTTAGCCAGCTTCAGAACCTTATTTCTTCTCTTGCGCGTCATCATTGCGCCTTTTACTCTTGCCATTTCTTAATATCCTCCTGTTAGATTGTTCTACCGATTACTTGTAAGGGATCATCTTCTTGATGGCCTCGACATTGGTGACATCAGCGTAGGTCGTGCTTCTCAGACGGCGGCCACGCTTGGTGTCCTTCTTGGTGAGGATATGGCTCTTGAAAGCGTGAGCTCTCTTAACTTTACCGGTCTTGGTGAGATTGAATCTCTTCTTTGCACCGCTATGGGTCTTCAGTTTCGGCATGGTACTTCTCCTTTTGTGAAATAGTTATAATTGGGTTTGCTTGCCTGGATTACTTGGCACTTTTGGGAGACAGGAAGATAGACATATTTCTACCCTCCAGCTTGGGGCTCTTATCCATATTGGATACCTCGGAGCATCCCTCAGCAAAGCGGATCAAAAGCTGTTCACCGATCTCGGTGTGTGCCATTTCACGACCGCGGAAGCGGACAGTGACCTTAACACGGTTGCCGTCGGTCAGGAACTTGCAGGCATTACGCATCTTGGTGTTCAGGTCGTTGGTGTCGATGCCGGGAGACATGCGGATCTCCTTGACTTCTACAACGCGCTGATTCTTCTTGGATTCCTTTTCCTTCTTCATCTGGTCGAAACGGAACTTGCCGTAGTCCAGAATCTTGCATACCGGGGGAACAGCGTTGGGAGAGATCTTGACCAGATCCAACTCGTGTTCCTCTGCCATGGCCAAAGCAGCCTCGGATGTAACGATGCCGATCATGACACCGTCGGGGCCAATGAGTCTGACTTCCTTGTCACGAATTTCTTCGTTGAGCTGATGATCTAATTTGCCGATGGTAAAGCACCTCCAATAAACAACAAAAAGTGCGGATGCCAACAGCACCCACACAAACAGACAGAACAGACAGAGTCCCCGTGTATACCGGGAAAGTTCCATATCAGACCTCTTCGCCTAAGCCTGAGGTGAGGGCGGTGCTGCCGACCTACTTCGTTTTGCTCAACAAGTATACCACTAAAAGGTGCGGTTGTCAAGTGGATTTTAGAAAAAAATCTTGCAAATTAAGGAAAATGTGGTATCATAGATACAGAAAGCTTGAGAAAGGAGGGGGCACTGTGAAGGACCTGCCCATTGGTGTGTTTGATTCCGGCTTAGGTGGGATCAGTGTGCTGGGAGAGCTGGTGAAGGAGCTTCCGCAGGAGGATTTCCTCTATTTCGGGGACTCGGCAAATGCCCCCTACGGCTCACGAACCACGGAGGAGATCCGCCGTCTCACCATTCAAAATGCAGAGATGCTCTTTGACCGTGGGATCAAGGCACTGGTCATTGCCTGCAATACGGCTACCTCCGCAGCCATTGAGGACCTCCGTGAAGCATACCCGGATCGGGTCATCATCGGTATCGAGCCTGCCCTAAAGCCTGCGGTAAAGACCTTCCCCGGAGGGAAGATCCTGGTCATGGCAACGGATGCCACCCTCCGTGAGCAGAAGTTTGCAGCCCTGCTGGAAAAATACAGCGGCACCTGCGAGATCTGCAAATGTCCCTGCCCGGAGCTGGTCGCCTTCGTAGAACGGGGGGAGCTGGACAGCCCCGCCCTTCATCAGGTCCTTCTAAGGGAGCTAGGGCAGCATTTAGAGCCTCTGCCCGATGCCGCTGTTCTGGGCTGCACTCATTTCCCCTTCCTGAAGGCCGCTGTTTCCAAGGTGGTAGGCCCCCGTTGTGTTCTTATGGACGGGTCCTCCGGCACCGCACGGGAGACCAAACGCCGCCTTGGGGAGAAGAGACTCCTGAAAGAGTGGGGGAAAGGCACCGTGACCTTCTGCAACAGTCTGGAGGATCCCCGGATCCGGTCCTTGGCCTGTCATCTATTCGCAAGTGTGGAGGAATAGGATCCGGCATAAAATTGTAAGTCCATAAAGAAATATAAAACCTGTTTCCCCTGGATCAACCGTGGGAAACAGGTTTTGTTTTGTAAGAAATTAGGATATATGAATCAAATTCTGATTTATCGAGCTGATTAACTCATTTGTCGATATGCCTTCGGCTCGATATTTTCCCGGGGAAATCGATATAACCCAAGGGGTTTCGATATGATATAAATCCCTTCTTGCCCCGCAGGGCATATGGAGTGCAACGCACATATCGAAGCGAAGTCTATATCGAAAATCCCCGAGGGGATTTATATCGACGCAAAAGAATCAACAGCTCCATAAATCGGGAATTTGGGCGGGGTGGATCAGCGGGGGTCTAAGGGGAGGCGGATGCGGAAGGTGATGATGCCGTCTCGCTGCTCTGCTTCTATAGTGCCGTTGTGGCGGTGGGCGATGCTGCGGGCAATGGAGAGGCCCAAGCCGTAGCTGCCGGTGGCGGTACGAGCCTGATCCCCACGGTAGAAGCGGTCGAAAAGGCGATCCAGCTCCTCACTGCTCATGGGATGGGCAGGGTTGGTCAGGGAAAGCTCGCAGGTCTTGTGCCCCTGCTTTTTGAGCGTTAGGGTGGAGGTGCCGGGGAGGGAGTATTTCTGTGCATTGTCCAGGAGAATGTCGCTTAGTTGACGGAGCTGGGACTCGTTGCCTCTTACGGTAATATCCGACTCGATCTCTGCCAGGAGCTCCAGCCCCTTCTCAAAGAACAGAGGCTCAAAGCTGAGGACAGAATCCTCTGCCAGGTCCGACAGGGAGCAGACCTCCTGCAGCAGCTCCTGCTGGGCGTTTTCTGCCCGGGCAAGGGTCAGCATTTCCTCTGTAAGAGAGCGCATTCTGTGGGAGGTATCCAGAATGTTGCCTACACATTGCTTGCGGACCTCCTCCTTGGTGTTAGGATCGGAGAGGAGCTCTGTCTCGGTGATGATAACGGTCAAAGGGGTCTTTAGCTCGTGGGAGGCGTCGGCAATGAACTGCTGCTGTTGGGTCCAGGCTCTCTCTACAGGCCGAATGGCCCATCGGGCCAGAAGGAGGCTTAAGAGGAGGAAGAGACAGAAGGCAGCAAAGCCAATGAGAAGGCAATCGAGGAACAGATTTCGTATGGTGCGGAGCTCGCTGCTGATATCCATGAAGCTATAGCTCCGGGCCTGGACATTATTCCGCAGGAAGCGGAGGGATTCACTCCAAAGGACCCCGGTCTCCGTGCCCTTGTCCCGGGCTGCGGTTACGAGACCCTGCAGATAGGCGGTGTCGGTCAAGTCGTAGAAGTCACTGCCCTCGGCGAAAAACTCCCCTGTGTCGGAATAGGACAGGGTAAAGGTAGGCATCCGTACGTCCTTCGGCTCCTTGCTGTACTTGTCGGTCTTGGGAGGGACATCGCTCACAGGCTTCTGCTCCGTGGGCTGTGGCTCCGTAGGCTGTGATTCAGTTGTGGGAAGAACCGGGGCGGCGGAGGGCTTCTGGGACTTTTCTTCCTTGAGGGTGCCTTCGGTACGGTGCTCCTTCTTGTCCGGGGCATAGGCAGAACGGAGGGCGTCTAAGCTCTCCTGCTTAAAGCTGTTGCCGGTCATGCTTACGGTCAAGCCCAGGATCACGAAGATCATAAGGGTGACGATAAGCATATTGATGCAGACGAACTTCCGTCTAAGCTTGCGGATCAAGTCTTATCCACCTCCAAATGATACCCCAGGCGACGAATGGCCTCAATGCGGATATTGGAGTCGATGCGAGCCAGCTTCTTCCGCAGGAAGCCTACGTAGACCTCTACATGGTTCTCTACAGCGTTGGATTCATAGCCCCAGATACGGGACAGGAGGACCTCCTTAGACAGGATCCTGCCCTGTGCCTGGAGGAGGAAACGCATGACGTCAAACTCCCGGGCAGTGAGACGGATGGACTTGTCTCCGTTGACTAGCATTCCCGAGGACAGATCCAGGCTGGTGTTGCCGAAGGTCAGCTCGTCCACCTGGTTCCCCTGCCGACGCAGGAGGGCGTTGATGCAGGCTAACAGCTCACGGGAGTCAAAGGGTTTGGTAAGATAGTAGTCGGCTCCTGCGTTGAGACCGTCGATCCGATCCTGGAGCTCTGCCTTGGCGGTAAGCATAAGAATGGGTGTGCTGCACCGTCTGGCACGGACCTGCCGTGCTACCTGGTAGCCGTTCATATTGGGCATCATTACGTCCAGGAGCAGCAGGTCGTAGACCCCCAGCATGGCATACTCTGCCCCGGTCTCCCCGTCATAGGCGATCTCTACGTCGAAGCCCTTGCCCTCTAACAGATGCCGCAGGGAATCCGCCAGAGCCTTGTCGTCCTCAATAATCAAAATCTTCATAAGTCGTCCTCCGAAGTGGTATGATGTCATATTTATCATACCGAGAAAAACTGAAAACAGGCTGAATATATCACGGTCTGCTGCAAAGAATTACCCTGCAGCAGACCGATGGATGTATATTACATATATTTCTTCAGCGTATCACTGACAACGTTGGGATCCTCGGAAACCAGAATGGTGAAGTCGATATCCCTGGCGGTGCCGAAGCTGTCACACCAAAGGACAAAATCCTCTACCTCTGCGGGGGTGCCGTTGTGGATGAGCTTGTAGAAGCTCTCGATGAAGATGTGGGTAATGTCAAAATTACCTGCACACAGTCCGCTGATAAAGCCCTTTAAAGAGGGGAGATCCCCCATCATATATTCACGGTACTCGATGAGCCGTACACGGCTGTCGATGTCGTAACGAAGCTTGTTGCCCTGCTCGATGCAGACCATGCTGCCGGTCTCGGTCTTGACAGCCTCGTTGATGTCCTGTACGAGCTGCTTGGTCTTGCCTGCACCCTGCAGCCCTAAAATTAACTTAACCATAGGAAACTCCTCCTTTGTTCTCCGACGGATGTCGGGTTCCTGCCTCTATTCTACCAAGGAATTGAGAAAAAAGCAAGAGGCTTGAAAAAAAGTTACAATTGATATCCGGGGATCAATAGCCGGGCTTGCCCAAGAGCTTGAACATATTCCGCTTGTAGTACTCTACACCGGGCTGGTTGAAGGGATTGACTCCCAGCATATAGGCAGAAATGCCGCAGCTCAGCTCGAAGAAGTAGAACAGCTCACCGATGGTATCGGCATAAATATCCCCCGTCTGGATAATGATGTTGGGTACGCCTCCGTCTACATGGGCGGCCAAGGTGCCCTGGAAGGCCTGCTCGTCTACGAAATCCAGGGTGCGGCCCTCAAGGTAGTTCAAACCGTCCAGATCCTTGGCATTCTTGCCGATGACGAACTTTTTCTCGGGAGGTGCAAAGCGGACGATGGTCTCAAAAATGTTCCGCTCACCCTCCTGGATCATCTGACCCAGGGAGTGGAGATCCGCAGTAAACTCTACGGTTGCGGGGAAGATGCCCTTGCCGTCCTTGCCCTCGCTCTCGCCGAAGAGCTGCTGCCACCAGCCTGCAAAGAAGCGGAAGTTAGGCTCGTAGCTGCCCAGGATCTCGATCTTCTTGCCGCGGCGGTACAGCAGGTTGCGGATGGCGGCGTACTGCCATACGGGATTCTCGAAGGCACGGAGGTCAAAATCCCTATGGGCTCTTGCGGCTCCCAGCATGATGTCCGTGACCCTCATGCCTGCTACAGCCATGGGCAGGAGACCCACTGCGGTGAGGACGCTGTAGCGGCCGCCTACGTTGGGGGGGATGACGAAGGTCTCGTAGCCCTCCTCTGCAGCCATCTGCCGCAGGGCACCCTTGGCGGGGTCCGTGGTGACGAAGACGCGGTCCTTCATGCCTGCACCGTACTTCCGCTTCATCATATCTAAGAGAGCACGGGTGGCAATGGCAGGCTCTGTGGTGGTGCCGGACTTGGAGATGATGTTAATGGAGAAGTTCTTGCCCTCTAAGAGCTTGCACAGCTCGTTCCATGCACGGGTGGACAGGCTGTTGCCTGCGAAGAAGATCTGAGGGTCACCCTTGGTCAGATTGTGATTGGCACCGTTGACCAGCTCGATGGCGGCACGGGGGCCTAAGTAGGAGCCGCCGATGCCCACGACGACGAAGACATCGGAATTGCCGCGGATCCGATCGGCAGCTGCCTGAATGCGGCGCATTTCACCGGTCTCCTCAAAGGTGGGCAGATCCAGCCATCCCAGGAAGTCGTTGCCGGGGCCCTGGCCCTCGGTCAGGAGCATATGGGCATCAAAGACCTCTTGCTCACAGGCCAGCATATCATGGAGGGAGAGCTCTCCCCATACATTGGAAAGATCGACCTTGATCATAATCGAAACTCCTTTACGTTATAATATTCCATCTATATGGTAACGCAAAAACGGCAAAAAGGCAATGGGAAATGAAAAAAATTTTTCCCGACAGTAGAAAAATATCTTCTTTCTGTGTATAATAGACACAGATCATGATTACATAGGAGAAAAATGCTATGTCATATATTTTTGGTGTAGACCTGGGAGGGACCACGGTAAAGCTCGGCCTGTTCCGGGAGACGACCCCGGTGGAGAAGTTCGAGATCCCCACCCGAGTGGAGAACGGGGGAGAGGCCATCCTCCCCGATATCGGCAAGGCTGTGCTGAGCTGTATGGAACGCCACGGCCTGGATCGGTCCCAAGTCAAGGGTATCGGCATCGGTGTGCCGGGTCCCGTGGATCCTCAGGGTGTGGTCAATTGCTGTGTCAATCTGAACTGGGGCGTGTTTAACCTCCACGAGGCACTGTCTGCCGTAACGGGACTCCCCGTCGTAGGGGGCAACGATGCCAACTGTGCAGCTCTGGGTGAGTACCATTGCTACGGAGGTACCGGGGCTGCCATCTTCGTGACCCTGGGTACCGGCGTAGGCGGCGGCATTATCGTAGACGGCAAGCTCCTGGGAGGTGCCCACGGCTCTGCCGGAGAGCTGGGACATATTACGGTCCCTGCAGAGGAGAAGCTGCTCTGCACCTGCGGCAAGAGGGGCTGTATCGAATGCTACGCCTCTGCCACAGGCATCGCCCGTATGGCAAAGACCCGTATGGGCAGAGACCTGAGCTGTAAGGACGTGTTCGACCTGGCACAGGGGGGAGACGAGGAGGCGGCAGCCGTGTTGGAGAGAGTCTTTGACCTGCTGGGGGAGGCCATTGCCTCTGCCTGTTGTATCGTAGACCCGGACCGTGTGATCCTGGGCGGCGGCGTATCCAAGGCAGGAGAGTACCTCCGTAAGGGCGTAGAAAGGTACTTTGAGATCCACAAGTTCCATGCCTGTGCCGGTACAGAGATCTGTCTGTCCCGCCTGGGGAACGATGCGGGAATGTACGGAGCCATGCACCTGGCTATGGAGAGACTATGACGGAGAAGGAGATCAATACCATGTCAGCCCTGGCTCTGGCACATATGGGGGATGCTGTGTTCGAGCTGCAGGTCCGCACCATGCTGTGTACCGGGGGCTTGAGTGTCAACGGCAATCTCCACAAGGAGACCGTTGCCCGTGTCTGTGCCCCTGCACAGGCAGTGTTCGCAGGACGGATCCTGCCCCTCCTAACGCAGGAGGAAATGGCAGTGTATAAGAGGGGCAGGAATGCCCATGTCCATTCCATCCCCAAGAATGCCACTGCCTCCCAGTACGGCAAGGCAACGGGGGTGGAGGCCCTCTTCGGCTGGCTCCATTTAATGGGAAGAGGGGAAAGGATCGAAGAGCTGTTCCGCCTGGGACAGAAAGAGGATGGAATTTATGGCATTTGATGCAGTATTTTTAACAGCGGTGCTGGAGGAGCTCCGGGGGAGACTCCTTGGCCTGCGAGTAGAGAAGATCCAACAGCCTGCCCGTGATACGGTGCTCCTGGGTCTGCGAGGGAAGGAGAGGCTCCTGCTCTCTGCCAACGTGAACCGCCCCAGGCTCCATCTTACCACGGCTACCTATGAGAATCCTGCCCAGCCCCCTATGTTCTGTATGCTCCTGCGGAAGCACCTGTCCGGTGGCAGGATCGCAGAGTTGCGGCAGCCTCCCGGGGAGCGAATGGCGGACCTGGTGCTGGATTGTACAGACGAAATGGGAGTCCCCTGTCGGAAGCATCTGATCTTAGAGCTTATGGGCAGGAACTCCAATCTGATCCTTACGGGGGAGGACGGTCGGATCATTGATTGCCTCCGCCGTGTAGACTTTGAGATGTCGGAGCTGCGGCAGGTCCTGCCGGGGCTGTTCTATCATGAGCCTCCCCGTCAAGGCAGAGGGATCCCCTCCGAGACCTCGGAAGAGGCTGTGCTGGAACGGCTGAGAGCCGTTGACAGCCCCAGGAGGCTGGACAAATGGCTCATTGACAGCTTTGACGGCTTCTCCCCGCTGATTGCCAGAGAGCTGAGCTACGGCTTCTGCGGTGAGACCGACGGGGATATTATGACCATGGACCGGGAGCGGCTGGCTGCCTATTTGGCAGAGGAGTTCCGTTTCCGGGACTTTAAGCCTGTGCTTTTACGGTGCGAGGGACAGCCCAAGGAGTATTCCTATCGGTCCATCCGTCAGTATGGGACCTATATGGAGGAGACGGTAGAGGAGAGCTTCTCTGTCCTGCTGGATCGGTTCTATACCCAAACGGAGCATTCCGACCGTATGCGGCAGAAGACTCAGACCCTCCGCAAGACCATTACCACCCTGCGGGACCGCACCCTCCGCAAGCTGGAGCTCCAGCGTAAGGAGTACGAATCCACCTTAGATCGGGAGCAGCTGCGGCAGATGGGGGATATCGTCACCGCCAATATCCATGCCATAGAACGGGGGCAGACCCGTCTCGTGGCAGAGGACTTCTATCATGATATGGTGCCTATTGAGATCCCACTGAAGCCGGAGCTGTCCCCCCAGCAGAACGCCGCCCGTTTCTATAAGGACTACACCAAGGCAAAGAACGCCGAGAGGATCTTGACGGAGCAAATGGAACGGGGAGAGATCGAAGCAGAGTATTTGGAAACGGTCCTGGAGGAGCTGTCCCGTGTAGAGGGAGAGGCAGACCTGGCAGAGATCCGTGAGGAGCTGGAGCAGGGGGGCTATATCCGCCCGGATCGGAAGAAGCAGAAGCTCCGTCCCGGCAAGCCCATGGAGTTCCTGTCCTCTGACGGCTATCGGATCTACGTAGGGCGGAACAACTGTGAGAATGACCGCTTGAGCCTTAAGACCGCCCGTAAGGATGATCTGTGGCTCCATATTCAGAAATTCCACGGCACCCACGTGATCATTGCCTGTGCCGGTGTGACCCCTCCCGACGAGACCGTTACAGAGGCGGCACAGCTTGCGGCTTGGTTCTCCCAAGCTAAGGAGGGACAGAACCTCCCCGTAGACGTGACTCCCGTCCGCTACCTAAAGAAGCCCAAGGGAGCCAAGCCCGGCATGGTGGTCTATGACAGGTATCGCACCGTTATCGTGACCCCGGACGGAAGTTTAGCAGAAAGGCTGAGACAGAAGCTATGAAACAAAACCTAAAGCAAACCGCAAGAAAACGGAACAAGCCTATGAGCCCCTGGATCAAGTATTGCCTCATAGGGGGGCTGGCACTGCTGGTCGCAGCAGGTATGCTCTACGCCTACCGCTATACGAGCCTGGATCGGGAGTTCCATCATAATATCAAGCTCTTCGGAGAGGAGACCTATAAGGAGATCTTCGCCCTGGAGGATACCAAGAGCGAGGCACAGCCCGTTATGGACCTTGCAGAGGAGGCCTTCTCCTTCGTAGGCACGGAGGCAGAGGCGGAGGAACGCTTCGGCCTCCTGGGTCGGTACTCCTGCACGGATCCCAACGGGGCCTCTCAGGAGCATACCCTGGATTATATCGTGTCCAGGATAGATGAGACCGGGGGATATATTTGGGTGGCTTACGCCTCCTCTTACTTAGACCCTCGGGGAGAGTCCATCTACCTGGCAGGCACCGAGGAGCATCGGATCCTGTCCCGCTGGACCGTCCGGGCAGACAGAGAGGGCAACCTTACCGTAACCGATATTCGGGAAGCACCCTAATGACATATCAACAAGGAGGAACCCGGTGATGAAGCAATGGAGCAGACGCTGTTTGGCAATGCTTGTGATCCTGTGCCTGTGTGCGGGGATGCTCCCTGCCGTATGGGCAGCAGAGACGGGACACCAAATGACCCCGGAGGAATTAGAGGTCCTCAAGATCATGAACCAAGAACGGGAGAAGGAAGGGGCAGCCCCTCTGACCTCTCTGCCGGAGCTGCAGAAGGCTACGGATATCCGTGCCATGGAGCTGACGGAGCTGTTTTCCCATAACCGCCCCGACGGAACCGAATGGCGTACGGTCTTTGCTTCCGTCGATCTTCCTTCTTACTGTACTGCCGGGGAGAATATTGCAGCGGGCTACACCACTCCCCGGGCGGCTATGGTAGGCTGGATGAACAGCAGCGGTCACAGAGGCAATATCCTCAGCACCGACTTCACCCACGTAGGGGTGGGTCACTATTATAAGGCCGATGCAACCTACAGGAACAACTGGACCCAGCTGTTCTACACAGATCGGGATTGTGCCTACACCTCTATGACCCTGAGCCGCAACAGTGACAAGGCCGTAGCCATGGGAACGACCGTAGAGGAGCTGGGACTCGTGGCCTGCCTGCAGTGCAAGAACTGCGGCAACGCCTACCTCCCTGTGCTGGAGAGCTATTGCAGCGGCTACGATCCCTCTAAGCCGGAGACCCAGACCCTTACAGTGACCTGTCTGGGACAGACCGCAACCATAGACATCCCCGTGGTACCTCCTACGGTAGATGAGGGGATCAAGCTCATGCATACTCTGGAGCTGGCCTCCGATATTTCCGTGAGCTATGTTGTTACGGAAGAACAGCTTGCAGACTATGACAGCTACTACTTAGAGTGCAGTCTGCCTGTGTATGAGGGGAACGTGGCTACGGGGACCGAGTCCCTGGAGCTCAAGGGTGCCCTCAGAGACGGCTATTACTATTTTACCCTCGGTGATCTTACCGCTGTTCAGATGGGGGATGAGATCCTTGCCACCCTGTATATGGAGAAGGACGGGGAGTTCTATGCCTCCTCTACAGATCGCTACAGCATTGCTGCCTATGCCTACAATCAGCTCGCCAAGGAAGGTGTTTCCACGGAGCTGAAGGCTCTGTGTGCAGACCTCCTGGTCTACGGTGCTTCTGCCCAGAGCTTTAAGGGCTATCGGACCGATGCTCTTGCGGACGCCTCTCTGACAGAGGAGCAGCGAGGATATTGCAGTGACTTAGATGCCGTGACCTTTGGGAGCAACAATACGGTTCTCAGTGACGTGGAGAATGCCCCCATATCCTGGGCAGGCAAGGTTCTGAACCTGGAATCCCGAGTCTCTCTTAAATTCGTTATGAATGCCTCCGGCTACACCGGGGACCCGGAGAGCCTGACCCTCCGTGTGTCCTATCGGAATCAAGAGGGCGTCTATTGCACCTCCTTTGTTATGGGGTCCACCCCCTACGGCATGGAGGGCTGCTATGCCTTTGAGTTCGATGATCTCCTTGCCTCCGAGCTCCGCACGGTCCTCTCCGTCTGTGTTATGAACGGCTCGGAGAAGCTGACTCCCACCCTCCGATACAGCGCCGACACCTACGGTAACGGCAGGACCGGCACCCTCCTGACCCTGTGCAAGGCCCTCTTTGCCTACAGCGACAGTGCAAAAGCCTACTTTGCATAATTTGAGCTTCCTGCTCTTGACAAGAAAGGAAAGCTATGGAATAACAAGACTGTATATGGGAGTAATGAGAAAGCTGTCAAACGGCTCCCGAATTTCTGAAAAAAAGGATGGGATCTTACATGATGAAACGTTGCGTGAGCCTGCTGCTTTTGGGAGCCATGCTCCTGTCTCTGCTGCCGGGGTTTACCCTCGGTACACAGGCAGCCACCTACACCACCGCCGATTGGAATGCCCTGCAGAACAACTGGAAGGTGTCTATCGTCGGTGACGACACTGTGGACTGGACTGACCCGGAGATCCAAAAGATCGTTGGAGTCACCCACGCCACCACCGGTCTGACCACCTCCGGCATCAGCTACGAGGGTGGTAGATACTGGATGGATCTGGAGGCCAACCGCTCCAATTCCGGCAGAGTCTTCGGCAGTACCAATATTACTGTCAATGTGTCCAGCGACCTCATGCGCAAGCAGTTTATTTTCCTTATGCACATGGCAAAGGCCTACGGCACAAGGGGCACCGTCTACACCTACAAGGACAGCAGCGGTGCAGTTGTGACTAAGACTCTGTATCAGAACCAGGAGCTGCGGAATGCCTATTTTTACGGTTTGGAAAAGGCCACCGGCTTCTATAACTATGACCGCTGGTCTTCTCAGAAGAACAGTGCCAATGCAGGTATAAACTATAACTGGTGGGACTGGGGCTTCGGGGCTCCTGATCAAATCCTCCAGTCTCTGCTGGTGATGTATCCCTACAAAACCACTGCGGAGAAAAATACTGCCAACAAGATCATTTCTACCTGTCGGGAGCTGATCGACAAACTCCGTCCCAACGGCTCTGCAAGCGATACCTCTGAAAACACCTTGGCTTACCGCCGTACCCGTCTGAAGATCTGCGGTATGATCTCTGCCCTTACTCAGAACGTAACGCTCATGGAGGAGACCAGGACTAATCTCCAGTTCTTCCTGAAAAAGAATCCGGGTGGGAACGGAGTACAGAATGACGATTCCTATATTTGCCACAACGATTATGTTTATGAAGCCTGCTACGGCGTTCAGAATTTATGCGAACGGATCATCGGCAGCTACTTTGTTATGGCGGGGACAGCTTTTGAGATAGCTTCTGCAGACAAGCATAACCAGTTCGACTGGATCATGCGGACCTTTATGCCCGTTATGCACAACGGTGTGACCCTGCTTATGAACAATGGTCGTTACCCCACCTCCGGCGTGAGCTACGGTCGCTATGTCATTACGGCTGCTCTGCAGCTGCTGGGCTGCTTCGAGCCGTCGGATGATCTGCAGCTGATCCAATTCCTCCGCTCTATCGTGGTGCAGGATACAGAGGCTGCAACCCAAAAGGCCTATTCTGCCATTGCAGTAGCCCTGGGGAATGTGTCCCTTGTGCAAAGACTCCATGACGTGGTGTTCAAGAACACCCTCCCGGTAGAGGCGGACAGCTATGCCCATATGCGGTATTCCACAGACCGTGCGGTACAGCATCGGGAGGATTACACGGTGGGTGTTGCCATGAGCTCCCGACGCATTGCAACCCACGAGGCGATCAACGGCTGTAACCGCTACGGCTTCTACACTGCTGACGGTGCGGTCTATATCTATAATGATACTACGAACTATTCCTATGACCAGTATGGGCCCGCCTATATGCGCTTTGCCAATATGTATCGTGTTCCCGGTACTACGGAGGAAAATTCCACCAATCGGAAGCCCATCAGTCAACGCAGAGCCTATTATCCCGGTTTGACCTTTACCTCCTCCGGCTGGACCCAGGCTAAGAATAAGGATGGGGTAGATGCCGGTGCCTTTGTAGGTGGTGTGGAATTTGACGGGAAGTACATTACCGCCGCCATGGACTTTGAGGCCTATAGCTGGACCTCTGCGGAATCCACTGCAGAAAAGGCGGGTTTCACCAACCCCACAGAACGCAATGAGCTAAAGCAGGTCCTTACCTCCGACCTGTCTGCCAAGAAGTCCTATTTCATGTTCGATGATGAGGTCGTCTGTGTCGGCTCCGACATTGATTTCAGCACTCGGAGCAATGCGGTCTATACCTTCGTGGATAACCGTGAGCTGAGGGAAAAGACTACCACAGACGGCGTTACCACCTACGGAACCAATGATGTGATGGTAGACGGTGTCATGCTGGAAAAGACCAATTCCTTCTCTGCACCCAAGAGCTATACCGACCCCAAGTGGATCTATCAGGAAGGCTTCGGGGGCTATTACTTCCCCAACGGGGGCAAGATCTCTGTCAATAAGACCTTCCGCCAATCCACAAATGACGGCAATGACAGCAACGACGACTGGAACAAGTACTCCCTCTCCGCAACCCCCACCAACAGCTCCAACAGCTTCCTGGAGATCTGGGTGGATCACGGCACCAAGCCCGTCAACGGCAGCTACAGCTATGTCATGCTCCCTGAAAAGAGTGTAGAGGAGATCCGGGACTATTCTGCCGATCCGGATATCAAAGTGCTCAAGAATACGACCTCCCTCCATGTGGTGCAGGAGGAGTCTCTGGGCATTACCGCCATGGTGTTCTGGAAGGCGGGAACCTACGGTGACATTACGGTGGATAAGCCTATGATCCTTATGGTCCGGGAGAAGGACGGCATGTATTCCATCAGTGCCTCGGATCCTACCCAGGAGCTGAGCACCGGCACCATTACCATTAACCGCACCCTCCATGCAACAGATGTGGACAGCGAGATCACTGTTTCCGGCACAAGTAAAATGACCCTGAAGGTCAACTTCAGCAAGGCAGCGGGCAAGACCATTTCCGCTGAATTCTCCACAGAAGCCCTTCCCTATCTCATGTTTGACTTCAATAGTGCTACCTCCGGGAAGTACAAGGACAATACCTATGGCTTCAAGAACTACGCCAGTGCCTCTAACTGGGCCACTGCCAAAATTGGCGGTCAGTCTGTGACCATCAGTAACGGAACCATGTCCTTCCCCCTGACTACGGAGAAGGATTCCTCCGGCAACCCCTCTGAATATCGAACCTTTGTGCAGCCCTCGGATTCCGTGTCGAACTACGCCTGGGCATCGGATTATACAAGCAATACCTTCCTTACTTACAAGGCAGCCAATGCAGAGATCTTCCAGATCCGCTTTAAGCTGGATAATGTCAAGGCCTATGGCGACTATGCCCCCGGTGTCTATCTGTACTATCTTCCCTCCGGGTCCAAGACATGGAGTGGCAGCAGTGCAGCGGATAATCCGTGGAAGGAGTCCATCAAGGCCGCCATATCCAAGGAGTGTCTGGACGGGGGAGCACTGGAGGGGAAGTATGTGACCCTGACCTTTGATCTGAGCAGCAAGAAGATCTCCACCTGCGGCACCATTAAGGCGGTAAGCTTTAACTTCGGTTATCTGCGGGAGGGAACGGCTACCGTGGATTATATCTACATCGGTCCCAAGACCCAAAGTCTGTACTTCGGCTTTGAAAAGGACGCCTCCACCACCCGTTACATGGAGGGAGCCTACGGCGGACATGATTATGACAGTCAGGATGCCGCGGCATGGGCCACCGCCTGTACGGGTCAGGCCGGTAATTTCTTCTCCGTTGACAATGCAGAGGGAACCCTCAGCCTGTATACCTCCTGCGACTACTATGGCACTCTGGGTTCCGGGGAGCATTACGGTGCATATCTGGCAACCTCCTCCACATCAGGCACCTATGCATGGCAGGGCAACCTGACTCGTCACGCTTTGTCCTACGATCTTTCCAATGCAGAGATCCTTGCAGTTCGCTTCAAAACAGAGGGCCTTGTGGCTCAAAGCGGAAAGAATCCGGTTCTGAATTTTATGGCGGTGGTAGAAAACGATGGCGTGACCGCGAGTGACAGTACCAATATGATTCCCTTTGAACTCAAAAACGGCGAGTACCAGACGGTATATATGCCCCTGGATGAGACCTTCCGTTCCTTAGATTACCTCAAGTCTTTGGGAATACGATTCCGTAATACAATGGCTGCCCGGGAGGGTGCCTACGGCAAGATCACTGTGGACTATATCTACATGGGACCGGAGGCCGGCATGCCCGAGCCCGGATATACTGTTATTTTCCAAGATGAGAACGGAACTCTTCTGCAGCAGCAGACGGTTCCCAAGGGAGATACAGCAGCCTATACCGGTGAAACTCCTGCCAAGATCTACGACGAAGCCTGCCACTATACCTTTGCCGGCTGGGATCAGGATCTGACCAATATTACACAGGATCTGACGGTCAAGCCTGTCTTTACCGCTGCCGCCCATAGCTACTCCTACACAAGGATAGACGATGCACAGCATAAGGCAGATTGTTCCTGCGGTTACAGCAAGACGGAGGAACATGGATTCTCAGAGGGCCTTTGCCCCTGCGGAGAGCAGGAGATCAAGGATCCCATTCTTAATACTACCCTGAAGATCAACCACACCCTGAACCTGGCAAGTGATATCTCTGTCAGCTTCGCAGTGGCCAAGTCTCTGTTGGAGGGCTTCGACATGGATACGGTCTATGTGCTGACGGAGACAGAAACCTATGAGGGCAATACCAAGACCGGGACTACCACAGTCAAGCTGCTGCCTGTGGACCAGGGAAGCTATTACTACTTTACCTTAACCGGCCTGACGGCGGTGCAGATGGGGGACCGTCTGACCTCCGTCCTCTACGGCACCAAGGACGGACAGCCCTACTACAGTGGTACGGATGAATACAGCATTGCAGACTATGCCTACTCTCAGCTCAACAAGGACGGTGCCCCGGAAGCACTGAAGACCCTGTGTGCAGACCTCCTCCGTTACGGCTCTGCCGCCCAGAGCTTCAAGGGCTACCGTACAGACTCCCCGGTAGATGCTTCTATGACCCAGGCACACAGAGCCTATCTCAGTGATGCAGAGGCTGTGACCTTCGGCAACAATAACCAAGTCCTGGCCGACCTGGACGACCCCACAGCCACCTGGCTGGGCAAGGTCTTGGACTTAGATTCCAAGGTCTGCGTCAAGTACGTATTCAACCCCGGCACCTACGGGGGCAAGGTCGAGGACCTGGTATTGAAAGTGCGTTATGTAAACCACGCAGGTCAGACTGTAGAGGCGGTCCTTACAGATCCCGTCCTCTATAACGCCGCCATGAACGGCTA
>JAZNYV010000141.1:0-2997 GCA_045594585.1 Faecousia sp.
CTGGCACGGCTGGGCCTTCGGCGGCAGAGGATGGGAGTGATCGATGTCTATGGCAGCACTGATTAAGGGAATCTCCGTAATCCTCTACGAAAAGGTACAGGTCGGGGAGGATGCTTTTTCCGCACCGGTTTACGAGGAGCGGCCTGTGGTGATAGACAATGTGTTGGTCAGCCCTGCAGGAACAGGCGATCTCGTGGGAGAGGCACAGCTCCACGGAAAACGGGTGCAGTATGATTTGTGCATTCCCAAGGGGGATACACATAACTGGGAAAATGCCAGGGTGGAATTCTTCGGCCATGTTTGGGAAACGGTAGGCTTTGTGCAGGCATGGATCGAGGGCAACCTGCCTCTGGACTGGAACCGTAAGGTCAAGGTGGAACGGTATGTCTAAGGTAACCATTGAACTGAGCAGCCCCGGGATCATAGAGCTGCTAAAATCACAAGAGATTTCCGATATCTGCGAGAAAGAGGCTGAGCGGATGACCAAAGCGGCAGGAGTGGACTATGTACCCAATGTCCATGTTGGCAGGACAAGAGTAAATGCCTCGGCTCTTCAGGACAAAGGAGGAGAAACAAAGTGATCGAATTGATCGTCAAAGACTTTCTGCAGAGGAAGCTGCCGCAGAAGATATACATGGAGTACCCCGAAAAACCGCCTAAGCGGTTCTTCCTGCTCCGCAGATCGGGACAGGGACGGGAGGATATGTTGGAAACCTCTACCCTCTTCTTGGATTCCTACGGAGAGACACTTCTTGAGACCGCAAAGCTGAACGAAGCCGGGAAGGCCGCTATGGATGACCTAACGGAGCTCGACGAAGTAACCTCCTCCCAACGCAGCGGAGACTACCCTATTGAAGATGTTCAGAACAAAAGATACCGCTATCAAGCGGTGCAAACTATCACACATTACTGAAAGGAGCTTTAATATGCAAAACAATGTAAGTGTAGGCAAGCCTAAGAAGGGCGGAGCCATCTTCCGTGCACCCTTGGGCACAACTCTGCCTACAGATGCCAAGACAGCCTTAGACCAGGCCTTTAAGAGCCTGGGCTATATTTCCGAAGACGGCGTAACCAATGCAAACAGCCCCACCAGTGAGAAGATCAAGGCTTGGGGCGGTGATACGGTAGCCAATGTGCAGACTGAAAAGCCGGACACCTTCAAGTTCAACCTCATTGAGGCACTGAATGTGGAGGTCCTCAAAGCTGTATATGGGGACAAGAATGTTACCGGCGATCTGGAGACGGGCATCACGATCACCGCAAACAGCGACGAGCAGGAGGAGTGCAGCTGGGTCATTGACATGATCCTCAAGGGCGGTGTTGCCAAGCGGATCGTGGTCCCCAAGGCTGCTGTTACCGAGGTTGCGGAGATTGCCTATCTGGACAATAAACCCATCGGCTACGGCACCACCATTTCTGCTGTTCCCGACGAAAAGGGCAACACCCACTATGATTACATGATCGGTGGTGCACAGTCCGGCGAGGCAGCAACCACCGCAGAATCCGGTGAGGCAGCAACCACCGCAGAATCCGGAGACGAAGCTGAGGAAGGAGGGACTGAATAATGCTGAAGGGAACCACAAAGAGCGGCTTTACCTTTGAACTGGAGCCCGACATTCTGGACAACATGGAGCTGCTGGATCAGGTCGTGGAGTGCGACACAAACCCTGCAGCTCTCTCCCGAGTGACCAAGATGGTCTTAGGGGAAGAGCAGCGTAAGGCTCTGTATGACCATCTGCGAGATGAGAGGGGCAAGGTACCCGTTAAAGCAGTAGGAGAAGCGATCACTGATATCTTCTCCGCAATCGGTCAGAACGGAAAAAACTGATCACCCTCGCTGGCATGTTATCCGTAGATCGAGATGCCCTTATCTGCGATCTTGCGGAAACTTACGGGATATTGGATTATAGAGCGTTGCCGGTGTCGTTGCTGGCAACGCTCGCTGTCGGCTTGAGGGCAGATTCCCGTATTAAAATGCGTTTGTCCGGCATGAAGGTAAGCAGAACGGAGCTGCTGTTGGCAGCAACAGTAGATCGACTTTCTATGCTCCTGTGGTCCAAAACGGAGGACGGGAGGAATAACACAAACCGCCCGAAATCCGTGTTTGATGCACTCTTGGGCAAAGAGCAGAATTCCGATGATATTCAGGTCTACGATTCTGCAGAGGAATTTGAGTCGGATTGGGAAGCTATTACGGGGGTGAAGCATGGCAGGTAAAAGTAGTATCGCAAAAGCCTATGTGCAGATCCTGCCGTCTGCAGATGGCTTGAGGAATAAATTGTCCGGGGTATTTGGCAGTGAAATGCCCTCGGCAGGAAGTAGTGCAGGCAGTGCCTTCGGGTCCAATCTGATTGGCAAAATCAAGAGTGTCATAGTGGCAGCGGGCATCGGAAAGATGCTGACCGAGGCTATCCAGGTAGGTGCTGCAATGGAGCAGAGCATAGGCGGCATTGAAACCCTGTTTAAGGACAGTGCAGATGCCGTGATCAGGAATGCGGAGCAGGCTTATAAGACGGCCGGAATGTCTGCCAATCAGTACATGGAAACCGTCACGAGCTTCTCTGCAAGCCTCCTGCAAGGCTTGGGCGGAGACACCGCCAAGGCCGCTGATATCGCGGATATGGCTATGGTGGATATGTCCGACAATGCTAACAAAATGGGCACGGACATGGAAGCTATCCAGAATGCCTATCAGGGCTTTGCAAAGCAGAATTATACCATGCTCGATAATCTGAAGTTGGGCTATGGTGGCACCAAGACAGAAATGCAGCGGCTTCTGGCTGATGCACAGAAGCTGACAGGTGTGGAGTATGATATCAGCAATCTGTCTGATGTCTATTCTGCAATCCATGAAATCCAAAAGGAAATGAAAATCTCCGGATTGACTGCGGAAGAGGCAGCGGAACAAGTTAAGGCAGGCTTAATGACGGAGGAAGAAGCTTTTGAAGCACTGGGGACAACAGCCAAGGAGGCCTCAACCACTCTCTCCGGCTCCCT
>JAZNYV010000142.1:0-3074 GCA_045594585.1 Faecousia sp.
CAGCTCCAGGTTGCACCAATGGTACATGGGGTTGCCGATGGCCATTTCCAGAGCTTCGGTCAGCTTCAGGAAGCGTTCATAAGCGGGCTTGTCGCCGGAGATGTAGCTCTCGTCAATGCCGCAGGAACGCATCATACGCCACTTGTAGTGGTCACCGAAGTAGGAACCGTCAGGGTTCTTGCCGCCCAGCCAGACTTCCACGATGTTGTTGAACCGGCGATCCTCGTAGATCTCACGGGGATTGAGATGGCAGTGGTAGTCCACCAGGGGCATCTTCTTGGCGTAGTCGTGGTACAGGTGCTGTGCGGTTGCGGTTTCCAGCAGGAAATCCTTGTCCATAAAGGGCTTCATGTTTCGTTGTGCGGCGCTTGGCGCGGCACGTCCTCCTTTTTCCATATTTCCAGGCATACTGCCTTGTTTACAATGTTAGCGGTGGGGTCTGAGGTAGCGTTCATGGCTCACCGGCGCGGGCCGGGCATGAACGCCGGATACAAGTCCAAGCATGGCGAACAGGGACACCACCGAGCTGCCGCCGTAGCTGATGAAGGGCAGTGCCAAACCGATGACCGGCACCACGCCCAGGCAAACACCTATGTTGATCATGATCTGGAACAGAAGCATGGATGCAATGCCGATGCAGATCATACGGTTGGTGTAATCCTCTGTATGCATGGCAATATAGAAGATACGGGCAACAATGGCAAGGAGGATCGCCAGCACGAAGATACAGCCGAAGAAACCTAACTGTTCCCCCACTGCGGAGAAGATCGAGTCAGTGTGGCGGGCAGGGAGACTGCTGTCACTGTACTTGCCGTTGAACAAGCCCAGGCCTGTAAGGCCGCCGGCACGGAGAGTCTTCTTGTTCATAGTGGTCTGCCAGAGAACGCCCCAGCCTGTAGGGTCAATAGAATCGTCAAAGAGGGCAAGGATACGCTGCTTCTGATAGTCTGCAAGACCGTACTCCCACAGCAGGGGGGAGATCAACGCGCCGCAGAGGAACAGGAGCAGGATCCAGCGGATCTTGGTGCCTCCCATGAAGGACATTGCCAGGAAAATAGCCAGATAGATCAGGGAAACACCCAAGTCTCGGGACAGGACCATATTAAAGCCTGTAATAGCCAGGGCGTGGAACAACAGCTTGCTGAAGGTAGCCAGGGAGGAAACACGGGTCTGATTGACGCTCATGGTCTTGGCAAGGAGGATGATATAGGTGATCTTGCAAACCTCTGCAGGCTGGATATTAAAGGGGACAAAGGGGATATCCAGCCAGCTCTTGTTGCCGGAGTCACCCTCGATACCGAAAACCAGCAGGAGCCCGATAAAGAAGAAATTGAAAACGAACAGTAGGGTCCTCTGTCCCGACAGGATCTCAATATCGAAGGCTGTGAAGAATAAATAGAAAAGAATCCCTGCGCCCAGGGTACCGATCTGAATGATCATATTACGGGAGCTGCTTTCCTCCCCCATAACAGCGGAGATCATGACGATACCGAATACCGTTGCAATGATACAAAGTGCGAGAAGGAGCATGTCTCCCTTATGAAAGATGTTCCACATCAAATTACGGAATCGCTTCAAGGACTCACCTCCATTGAACATAGTGGTTTAGATTATTTTATCACGGTTTTAGGAATCTGTAAACTAAAAATTTTTGCAAAATGGAGAATGTTGTGATATAATACTAAGAAGTATAAGAGCAGAAGCAGATAGGAGCGTGGAGCATGACTGTATTGACGCACAGCCCGGAAGAGACCGAGGCTCTGGGACAGGCTCTCGGCAGATGTCTCAAGGGCGGTGAGGTCGTTGCCTACACAGGAGACCTGGGAGCAGGCAAGACCGCCTTCACCCGTGGCTTGGCACGGGGCCTGGGGATCCCCATGCAGGTGACCAGCCCCACCTACACCCTGGTCAATGAGTATTCGGGGGGACGGGTGGAGCTGTTCCATTTCGATATGTACCGCCTGGGAAGCAGTGAGGAGCTGTTCGATATCGGGTGGGAGGACTACCTCCTTCGGGGAGGAGTCTGTGCCGTAGAATGGAGCGAGAACGTAGCAGATGCCATGGAGGATGCCATTTGGGTACGGATCCGCAGGCTGGAGGATGATTGCCGACAGATCGACATAGAGGGAGGTCCTTTAGATGAGAATTTTGAGCTTTGAGAGCTCTGCCAAGGCCTGCTCCGTTGCCCTGGTGGAAGACGGAGTCCTGGTAGGAGAATATTATCAGAATTGCGGTCAGACCCACAGCCGCACCCTGCTCAAGATGGCAGAGGACCTGCTGGCCAACTGCTCCGTAGACGCTGTGGATGCAGTGGCCTGTGCCTCCGGTCCCGGCAGCTTTACAGGAGTCCGTATCGGTGTTGCCGCCGCCAAGGGTTATGCCTGGGGCAAGCAGCTCCCCTGTATCGGTGTGTCCACCTTGGAGGCTATGGCCCATCAGGCTCGCAATTATTCGGGCCTCATTTGCTGTGTTATGGATGCCCGACGGGATCAGGTCTATCACGGTCTCTTCTCCTGCAAGGGCGGAGAACTGAGACGCGAGGTAGAGGATCGTGCCATTTCCATCGAAGAACTGGAGGAAGAGCTTTTCTCCTATGAGGAATCGGATCATAAATTCCGGGAGCCTGTCCTTTTTGTAGGGGACGGAGCCAAGCTGTGCCACAGGGCAATAGGGGGCTATGAATGTGCCCCGGAGCATTTGTGTATGCAGCGAGCCTCCGGCGTAGCCCTGGCAGCGGAGGCAGCCCTTGCCCGTGGTGAGGCGGGGGATGCCGCAGCCCTGGTACCCAATTACCTCCGCCTGTCCCAGGCCGAGAGAGAGCGGAACGAAAGACTGGCCCGGGGAGAGTCGCTCTTTTCCGTATAGCCCACTATGGCACCTTGCACGAGACCCGTGCAAGGTGCCATTTGTTTGCCGGCAAAAAGCCGGCCTCACTTATACTTATTTCTAATAAAACGGATTAACCGTTTTATTATGCCGCTGGTAAGCGGCATGGCGGCAAAGCCGCCAAGAAATGCCGTGTAATACTGTTCTTGCCGCCATAGGCGGTGCAGGATATTCATCCTGCAATAAAA
>JAZNYV010000143.1:0-2224 GCA_045594585.1 Faecousia sp.
ACCCTCTTCGCTCCCCCCAAGGACCCCCGCCTCCAAGAATTCCTCTCCAAGGTCCTCCCGTCTTAACGTGTATGGATACTATGCCTCAATGGAAAGCAAATGCTTCTCATTGAGGCACAGTATCTTCTATCCGTGGTATTCACAAAGCAATTAGGTAGGGAACGCCGGTTATTTCGTAGAAACCTATTGGCATTTTTGAAATATATCAATATAATAAAGATTGAATCATAGTATTATTGAAAGTGGAGTTTATGTGTGAGTAGGTTTTTTAGAGATGATTTGTTGCAACGCTTGGGGAGATTGGATGAGGATGCCGACTTGCTTTTTGATGATGATCGCAGATTTGTAATGGTAATCGTTGGTGGAAGTGCTCTGATCCTGCTGGAAACCATTACTCGGGCTACTCATGATATTGATGCCTTAGACGTTTCGCCGGAAATTGCCGATTTGTTAGATAAATATGATATCAATGCATGGTTAAAGCATGGGGAGGGGGCAAAGGTTAGCCTGGATACTGCAAGGTCTACGCTCCGTTATTTGGAATCCCATTCTGCTCCAAGGCAACCCAATCAATCAGGTCGATGATCAAAGTAAGCCTACAGATTTCGTGATATCATAAATAATGTGTGCTGAACAACGCTTTTGGCCCTGCAAGGCAAGACTTGCAGGAGTGATTTGCGTTGTTCAGCACAAGTTATTTATGATATTTAGTGCCTGCCGCTATGGTTTCGGCACGGTAGAGCTGCTCCAGGACCATAACACGCATGAGGTGATGGGGGAAGGTCATGGGGCCGAAGGACAGGCGGAAGTCTGCCATGGCCTTGATCCTTGGATCTATCCCAAAGGAGGAGCCGATCAGGAAGCAGGCAGAGCTCTTGCCGCTGAGTTTGACCTGTTGGAGCTTATCCGACAGGGCCTCGGAGCTCAGCTCCTTCCCCTCCGGGGTCAGGACACAGAACCAGGCACCCTTGGGGATCTGGGCCTCGATCAGGTCTGCCTCTTTAGACAGCCCTCCGCGGATCTCTCCGGGGGCAGGGTCCTCCGGGAGACGGGTCTCCGGCAGTTCAAGGAGCTTGAACTTACAGTAGGCTCCCAGCCGCTTGGCATACTCCTCTGCAGCGGCAAGGTAGAACTTCTCCTTGCACTTGCCTACGGTGATCAGTGTGACAGAAAACATGGTCTTACCTCAACGGAGGAAGCCTTCCAGGATCTTGGCCTCTGCTTCCTCGGGGGTCATGCCCAGGGTCATGAGCTTGAGGATCTGCTCACCGGCAATGCGGCCAATGGCGGCCTCGTGGATCAGGGAGGCATCTACGTGATTACAAGTGATCTCCGGGATGGCACGGACCTTGGCCTCACCCATAATAATGGCGTCACACTGGACGTGACCGAAGCACTTGACATTGCCCTCTACTCTGGGGTAGAACACCTGGGTGGAGCTGTCCTGTGCAACGGAACGGGAGATGACCTGGGCCTTGCTATCCTCACCGTTGAGGAAAATATCCATCTCGGAATCGGCGTGCTGATCATTGTGGGTCAGGAGGTTCTCACGGACGATGATCTCGGAGCCTGCACCCTCGCAGACAACCTTGGTGTACCGCTTGGTGTCGTCTACGCCGCGGATCTGGGTGGTCTCCAGGGTGACGGAAGCACCCTCCTCCAAATACAAGACGGTCTGGGGATTTAGGATCCGCTTGCCGGTGCCCTCGCCGTCACCGTAGTGCTTCTCCACATATTTGACCTTGGCGAACCTGCCTACGTGGAAGGTATGCAGACCGTTGTGCTCGGAGTCGCAGTCGCCGCAGTTGTGGATGCCGCAGCCTGCCACGATCTGCACATCGGCCCCCTCGCCGATGAAGAAGTCGTTATAGACCACATCGTGTCTGCCGGACTCGGTGACGACCACAGGGATATAGACGTGCTCGGCCTTGGTGCCGGGGGCGATGCGGATATCGATGCCGTCCTTGTCGGTCTTGGACTCGATGGTGATGTTTTTGGTGTTCTGGCGGAAAGCCTTCTTGCCGTCGGAACGGATATTGACCGCGCCCTGGGCGGGGATATTGGCCATATCAGCCACTTCCTGCAGGATGCGCTTCTGAATGTCGTTCAGCATTTGCGTTCCACCTCCAGTTTGTTGCAGCCGGCCACCACTTCGGTCATGATCTTTGAGTAGAGCTGGTCGGCGGCGCCGCGGCTCTGAATCTGGCCGCCGGAGATCAGCACG
>JAZNYV010000144.1:0-8040 GCA_045594585.1 Faecousia sp.
CTTGGTTTTCTTCTTGCGGAAGCTGTACTCGATGTCTGTGAATGTTTCTTGTTTCATTGTGTTGCACCACCATTGTTTTGATGGATTTATTATACCATATCCGGAACCTATGTGGTAGTGTTTATTTAATCAGAGGTTCCCAAGTTTGCTGTGGTTGTCGTTTTTGCACCACCCTTTTGGTTTGCAATAGCTATAATGTTACTCAAAATATACCTCCTCTCTAAATAAATAAAGCCACTCAGTAAAGAGTGGCTTAAGAAGCTTATGCTCCAAGGTCAGGAATACCGGCAAACAAATTAATTGTCCGAGCCTTTGCTTTCTCCTTAACCTTGGGATGGTCGGTTATAGCGAAGCGATTGGATTCACTATACCGAATAATCCGATCAGTATTTTTAATTGTATACAGTAACCCAGCATCATTTCTCGCTGTTTGTCCATAGTGGAGCATTTCCGCTACATCTGTACCAATATCTGTCAGCAACCCCTTCAGCTCTGCATAGGGCATCGAGTATCGCTGACTCAAATATCGCAATGATGCTCCCAACTCGCCATCCGGTCCACCATATACCAATAGACTACTATTACATATAATTTATGGTTAAATTCTCGTAATAGACAAGGGGCAAGCTGACATCACCCCTCGTTCATCTATATTATATTATTTTCTTTCCCCAGAAACAACCTTAACGTCATCGACCCAAAATCGGAAACACCGAGCTTTTTTCGGATAAATGCGTTTGCCGTTCTTCATTATGTATTGAGAATAAATCCACATAGTTTTATGCCTCCTTCCTTTAGAAAGATTACGGAGAACTCTTTGCATAAAATTGGAAGATGCTGCAATAGAAATCTCAATTCTTATAGCAGGTCAGCCAAGCTCCTCAACCCTACATCAGAGTCCCAAAATTGCAACAGTATAACTCTTTGTCGTTAACTGTTCTATCCCAGTGTACAACATAGACCCCTTCAGTTACTTTCATTTTTAAAAACAAAAAAGCACTCTCCGCAGAAGTCAATTCCTCCAGCAGAGAGTGCTTTTAAAAAATAAATGTGGATATATTCTCGATAAGATATTTATGATTTATTGGCTAATCGGTCGTAAATGCTGACCTAATTCAGCACTGTAGCATAGATCACAACTTGGCAACATTCCCTGCGAATCGGTACAGCATCGTTACCATCTGTTCACGGGTGACGGGGGCTTCCCAGGCATAGTTGGGCTTGTCGTCCGGACCGTTGCCGATGCCCTGGATGATGCCGTTGGAGATTGCCCACTCACGAGCTTCCCGGGACCATTCGCCGCAGTCGTTGTCCTTTAGCTTCTTGTCCCGCTGGTACAGGTACTGTTCCACAATATCCTCAATACGCTTCTTCTCAGCCTCTGCCTTCCAGGATCCCTCACCCTCCGCCAGGAAGGCTTTCTCAGCTGCTTGGATCTCCGCAACTGCCTTCGCCACGTCACGGCGGAAGCCGTCCATGGTATAACCGGTGTCGAGAGCATCCCACAGGTGTTCGGGGTCTCCGTGGTTGCTGCCAATGCCACGCTTATAGCATTCCTTGTGGGACAGGATCACGCCGTCCTTCAGGGGATCCCAGTTGTGCTGGATGCAGAGACCGGCAAAGAGATCAACGGCACAGGCGTAGGTCTGTTGCACGTGAGCCAGAGCCTTCGCCTTGTCCTTGATATGTACCCGGTAGTTTTCATCATACCAGATGACGCTCTTATCCGGCTCAGTCATCTCGATGCCGATATGAGTGTTATTAGCCGTACCACCCACATGCCACAACCGGAAGTTCAGGGGGGCCAGCTGGTAAACGATACCGTCCGGTTGGAGAACCATATGCACACTGGCTTCTACAGAACCGCTGTTGAAGTAATCGGCAATAGCTCGTGCAGAAGGCTGTTCATCTCCGATGGAGTGAAGCACAGCACCGCCGGGACCGAGGCACTGGAACTCAGTGTACCGGCTGTCTGCCTTCTGCAGGTTCTTGATGTAGGCTTGATTCTTGGTGATGTGCTGCTGCAAAATCGTAATGCTCATATCTTACTCCTCCTCTACAGGAATGCACACATTCTCGAACTTCTTGTAAGCATCGAGATAGATCTCGTTCTTGATGCCGTTGAAGGTGACCTCGTAGTACATTCCGTCCGGCAGGGTGGTAGATACCAGTACCTTGGCATGGTGCAAGGTCTTACAGAACCAAACGACGAATACATCATCCATGCCGATCTCAATGTTAGTGGCAGGATCAAGATGCTTCTTCGTATAGTCAAGTACAATCTCCTTAGCTCGGAGCTGGGCATCACGCTGAACAGGATACTTGCTCATATTACTCCTCCTTTACTTCCGGCAGGCCTGCCACGCTGGTCAGCAGACTCAGCAGTGCTGCCAGGGCAGCGGAGCTGAGGACAGTCTGCCAATTGACCTCGGTGATCAGAGCGGATGCCCCGATCACGCCTACCATGGTCTGTGCAAAGGTCTTGAGGGCACGGATTCCCGCAGCCTTTGCCCAAAGCTTCCAATTCTTCATTTCGATTGTTCCTCCTTGTATATAATCTTAACTTGGCTTAACTGACACAATAACGAGTTAGTTAAGCTCTCGTTTTCGACATTAAATACGATATTAGCAAAAGAAGTGCATAATATCATCGATCTTAACGCATGGTGTGCATTTTACTAATTGACCCGTTTGGGCAGCTCTCTCACGGCTTTCATAAGATCCTTCAAGAAGCCGTTGCCGTTCAGCTTGTCCTCATCGTGATACACTTCGTGCATTCGTTCCAGATCCTCAAGTTCCTCTACGGTAATGTATCCTCTTGCTATGTAGGACTTGCCCAGATGCTTGATACGGTCATAGAGGAGCGTTCGATCTGCCAGAAAAAGCACTTCCATCATGCTCTTCAATTCCTTGATTTCCAGCCCTCTGGCCTCGCAGGTGGCCGTCTTAGCCTCCTGTGCATCATCTTCCTTCTTAGCTCTCCGTCCGAGCCACCATTGCAGCAGAGCAAAGAGCCCGGCTACAAGGGCAGCCCCACCGGCACCGCACAGGAAGGTTTTTAAAAAGCTCATTTCACTCAACCTCCCATTTTTTATTTTGCGAGATAAACCAGAGCTGCAACAAGATAATTCGCCACGATCTCTTCATTTGCTTTGAATACCTCTCCAGTAAAGGGAACACCGTTCGGGAATCCAGTAAATCCCTCGGTCAGTACACCAATAAAGCCGTTGTCAGTTGCCCAGCTACGCAAGATTCCGCTCCCGGGATTGGAATTAAGATAGCCCATGATCGTATCCGGCTGAGCAAGCTCGTAATCAAGATTGAAATTTGCGCTAACCGCCGACAGCTGGTAGGCGACAACATCCAGCATCCGGTTATAATACGGATCGGTACTGTTGCACACACCGTAGTAAGTCATCTTTTCAAAGGAATCAGCGGCATCTCCGTCACAGATATGGGAGTCTATGACGAGCAAGGCATCCCTATTGGCTAAAATCAAATCTCGGATAATCTGCGATTCAGGCTGATCAAAGGGTGCTGCCCCACCGTACTGCTGTGAGGTAGCATCATCAAGATGAACCCACCCGGAATCATAATTGCGATTGATATTGACCCCGTTTGCGTTTTTGTAGGTCACATGATCGAATCCGTAGGTATTAACCACAGGAACAATCATCAGCTCTACATGGTTCCTCAGATATTCAAGAGTCGGGTGCTTATTCCAGCGATTCAACAGATTACCGATGAAATAGTACCAACCAAACACATTGGCTTTTTCGTTGCCGTGCTGTCCTGCTACAATAATGATTTTGGGAATAGGCGTTAGCTGGTTCGGGATCCGTGCGGGCTTGAAATCGTAAAGGTAGATTGTCTGACCATCCGATGCAACACCGAGGGCTGTCTCTGTGACATAGCTGCTATGATTTGCGACCAGGGCTTTCCAATCTGCAATGAAAGAGGCGTATTGCGTGTCGTTGTTGTAGCTTTTGGTTTCATAATCATCCCCTACGCCTCGATAGTAGGAATGGGGAATAATACCAAAATTCACACGACGATAGTACGGGCTGGAGGATGGAATATCTGCTTTTCTTGCAAAAGTGTCAAAGTCGTAATATCCCGTGATATTAGCAATGAGGTGTCTGAATAAATAAATATCGGCAGATTGGTTAGTGTCCACATATCTTATACAGATACGCACGTAGCCGTTTTGTGTAACGGTATAGGTGCTTCCGAAGGAGAGCACTCCGCTATATGCCGAGGGCGTTCCTTTTTCGGAATACTCCATAACCTGGAAGGTATAGTCGCCAGAATCAACGGCTACGGTGCTTCCCTTCATGCAGGGGATATAGTCGGATACTATTCCGTGAGTTGATGCAGAATTTACGCTCACGCCACTGGATATGGCAAGGTCGAGAGCGACCAGTGAACCGATTGTTGACCCGTCTGCAGGTATATGCATAGAGCCAATCAAGCGATTCCGCATCTCTTCCACATCAGTTTTATCTGCTTTTGTCTTGTCATGCTTCAGCGTGTATACGACTTCTTCCGTACCCTCCGCATCCCCGTCAATATAGGTAAGGTTGATTGCATTTTGATAGGCTTCCTCCGCAGTATCACCCTCTACAAACATGGGCTCGTATGCTTTGAGCAGTTCTGCTGTGCTTATATCCTGCGAGTTGACGTTGAAGTGTATTCGCATTGCCACCGCATCTTCGTGCTCGATTACCACGACTTGCTGTGACGCCTTTGCTTCAGAAGCAAATGGAACCGTTCCCCTGTTGTACACCACGACGGAGCCGTCTGACTTTTGTACATTGATACGAGTCCACATGGAGCCTGCTCCACCTGGCTGCGAAGTTCGACTCCCCTCGTACAGCACAGATAGACAGTAATACTTGCCGTACTCAACAGGCATCCACCCTGTCACAGCGTTGGAGGTGTTGGAAGAAACCGTTCCGGCTACATCGTCTTGCAAACGGGCAGAAAATTCAACCTCGCTAACTTTGAACAAGTTGTAGTTGATACCTCCAGTGGTTTCAATGTCACAGCAGGCGGCAATGACCTTCTCCAAGGTATCAATATAGCCCGATCTGATAGCCTCCCGGATCATCTCATTGGTTTTCCCAACCGTCGGAACAGCCAATACGTACGCCTCATCCCTCTGCTTTTCGATCTGCATAGGGGTGTACCCTTCCTCTGCATCAGGATCCATGACCGGCAGGCCCAGCAGATCGCTGTCGGAAAAGCCTTTCAGAGCCTTCAAGAAGGCTCCTAATTGTCCATGGAAAACCGTTGCTCCCAGGATATCCAGTGCATCGTCAATCGTTCCCTCAAAGGCGGGAATATTTGCCGGAAATGCAGGGATGTCCTCAGCAGCAAGATACAGCTCCCCCTTCTTATTGGGAACACAGTTGTTGATTGAAAGAATGGACACTGCATGGAAATTATAATAATCCTCGGAATTCATTTTGTTCACGACAGATTCTGCCACATTCATGATCCACTTGAATGTGGTGAGTTGTGTGCCCCTCTCGTCAAGCATCCGCAGCTCACAATATACTGCACCTGCTGCAGTAAACATCTGGGGATGCAAGATTGCTGTTACCTTATTCCCTGCAACGGTACAGGCATTTTCTCCAGACGGAAGTTCGTCATACAATCCACAGGTTTTATCAGGCTTGCAATATGCGATCTGCAGAATAGACGCAGATTCCGGCACGCTATAAGCCGCACCGTTATTGTAAAGCTTGATCTCCAGAGTGCGAGACATGCTGTCGCCCTGAACTACATCGATTCGCTCCGGCTGTTCCCGTCTGCTAAGATCAATCTTGATTTTGTGTAAAATGTTCATGTATTCCTCCCTACAAGCTATTATTCAACATCCCGGAATAACAGATATCACCATTTACTTTCAAATTCCCATTTACAGTAATCTCTCCATTTAAGGGGATATTAAGGTCAACGGCACCGGATTGCAAACGCACTCCCTTTGTAGTAACGATAATATAGACAGACTCGTCTTCGTTGGATATCCCTATACCGTCTGTTTGGTTCCCATTCCCGGAAGAACCGGGCATATAGCCAATATGACCTCCAACGGAACCATCCTCCGCGTTAGAGCAGACTGTGAACTTTCCTGATAATTTGATATTATCCGCACTCAGATATCCCGATTGTGCATATGTCAGATTAAAATAAAGCTTGCCGTCCTGCATCCATATACCATCATATTTACCATTGTCCGACAGGATATTGAAAATAGTTTCCTGGGTTTGCTTTCCAATGGCATCCTTCGCACAGTCGTTTGCAATTTCCTCAACCGTTTTCCCTTCAATAGACAGAGCTTGTGCCGCCATGCGAAGGATACCGTTATCCAGGTCGAGAAAAAAGGTTTTTCCATCTGCACTCTTGATGGTCCCCGCAATGAGACTTGCAGCTGTTACAGCATCAGCAAGCAGACCTTTCTCCAAGGTCGCCCCCATAATAAAAGGCCCTTGATAGCCGTTTGCGGAAGCTGCCCAGCCTTCGTAATTCCATCTCCATACCTTTTTAGCCTGTAGCGGATCAGGATTGTTAGCAATATAGAGGGTATCCGGCATGCCGTCACCATCGTCATCCAGAAAACGCACAGTGCCGCCGGTTGCCCCTAAGATGCGGCCTGTCAGAGACATTGTTACTCTCTCAACTGTTGTTAGAGAGGCCTTTTGGGCAATCTCTGTTTTCTGCTGTGCGATCGTTTGAGCAAGGTTTGCTTTGATACTCCCAAGAGTCACAGATTTGTATTCTTCCAGAATGGCATCAAAGACCACCGCAACCACACGAGAAGTCGCATGGATCCCCATATCCGGGAAGGCTACAGAGACAGAATCTCCCAAGGCTACCTGCTCCAGGACTGCAAGATATTGATACTCCTCGGCTTGTTTATGTTGAGAAAATTCCACCTTCCAGGATACTCTTGGGATTCCGATTTGATTTTCTGCTATAAATTGTTCCGCCCTATGCCTTAGCTGTTCCTCTGTAGGTGCTTCCTGCCACTCGGCTGAAAGATCCAGCGTTCTGATTCTTACATAATTGTAGCTCCCGGCTCCACTGACCACTTTCTCCGGCAGTTCAAGGACCCGACCTTCCCCGTCTGACCAATAGGGATATACCCCCGTATAACAGTTAGCACAGCACTCATCCTGTTCAATGTTCCTCAAGTTCTTGCCATAGCGCACGGATACACCACGAGCTAAGCCTCTCTGCTGCAAAAGGCGAACCTCAAAACGATCAAACACATATTCGCCACCATATACGTCCAGGATGCTCCCCTTGGAGCCTCCGAGCAGGTCCCAAATCCCTGTTGGCACGGCAACCGTAAGTGCCGCAGAGGTAGTCTTGTCCGTAGCGAAATGGAACGAGCAGTCTGTAACACTATGGTGTTTCATTTGAAATAAAGCATCTGCCGCACTGTTAGCTACAAAGGGAGCAACGGGAATTCCGGCAAGATCGTAGGCTATATGTCTGGCATAGACAGTAACCACACCTCCCATGGGCTTTGTAATCCGATAAATCCGGAAGGGCTGTGTTCGCCCTTCCGGATCGGTTTTGGTAAGTATGATCCCTCGCTGCCCTAAGGAGGAGAAGTGAATACCCGTGATAGGGTACTTCAATGTCAGTTCATATTGTCCGTTCAGCTCCTGTACAACCTCGCAGGCAATACAATCATTCAAGATCCCTATGCCGTTGCTGTGGAATTCCTTCTCAAATTCATCATAAAGAATCGGCATCATAGTACCCACCACCTTGGAACAATTTCTAACCCTGTAACACCTCCGGACCATGTTACAGGGTTTTCTCCCGGCTGCAGCTCCGGGAATACCGGTGCATAGATCGAGGCATTCTTATTGACCGGCGCTCCGTCTGTCCCAATGCAATAGGCATTCTGCATATCGCAATCAAGGATAAGGGAATCCGACAGCTCCTTCAGTTCAACTGTAGTATCCCCGATCTGTACCATGCCGGACCCGGAGCCATGCACCGTGATCAAAGGTTTTGCCG
>JAZNYV010000145.1:0-6323 GCA_045594585.1 Faecousia sp.
TTTTTCAATGAAAAGTAGACACTTTTCATTGAAGCTTTTGTGCCACAAGTGACACAAAAGACGTCTCATACAAGTTTCTACGCCCTTACGGGCTATAAAAAATAGCCATTTCCAATGTCTATTTTTTAAAGAAACTTGGTATAAAAAACCAGGGACCGCCGCAAGGCAGTCCCTGTTTTATTTATTATCAATCTCTGCGGCGGCGGCCGGCTACCATGAGGAAGAGGCGGAGGAACTGTGCCAGGGAGACTGCCAGGGCTCCTACATAGGTCAGAGCGGCGGCGGACAGGACCTTCTTGGCCTCGCGCTGCTCCTGAGGCGTCAAGAGGTTGCAACCCTCAATGGCTCTGAGGGCACGGTTGCTGGCATTGTACTCCGTAGGCAGTGTCACAAGCTGGAATACCACCGTCAGGCCGAAGCCGAAAACACCTGCCATAGCAACATAGTACAGCAGCTGACGGAAGGGGAAGAAGAACTCCAGAGACATGAGCAGGAAGCTGATGAGGATCAGGGGGATGGCCAGCCTGGAGGCAAGGTTGGTTACGTTGACGATCCTTGCCCGAAAGTGGATGGGACCGTAGTTGGTGGCATACTGCACTGCGTGTCCTGCCTCGTGGGCAGCCACGCCGATGGCGGCAGGGGTGGTCTGATGGTAGACGGCGTCAGACAGGCGGATCACGTTGGCCTTGGGATCATAGTGATCCGTAAGCTCCCCGGAGATCCGCTCAATACGGACGTGGTAAATGCCGTTGCTCCGCAGGACCTCCCGGGCCGCCTGTTCCCCCGTCATACCTCGACAGGTAGGCCGCTGACTATACTTGCGGAAGGTGGTATTGACCCTGTTGCTTGCCCACAGGGAGAAGATCATAGCAGGCAGCACCAGGACCAAATAACTCCAATCAAATCCATAAAAGAACATTTCATTCCCTTCCCTTCTTGCTCGCTATGGGTTCCATACTAATAAAGCTTAAATTCCAATTTGTCGAGCTATTTGCCGATGCTCCACCGGGCTCTTGGCTCTCCCTTGGGAGAGCCAAGGGGCGTGTGCAGAGACGCAAACAGCTCGACAAATCGCAATATGCCTCACAGTGGCTCCATAGCATTATGGAGGGTATCGGTGATCTGTCCGCGGAAGATGCGGTCTGCATTGGTATGGACCGTGTTCAGGGCTCCTGCGGAATGCTTCATCTCTATATTACCCAGCATGAATATGTCATTATCCAGAATAAAACGAATTTCCTGCTCTTCCACATTATTCCGCTTGACCATACCGGGGCCGCAGTGGAGCTTGAGGCGGCAGCCGCCGGGAAGGGCCACGTCTGCCTCCTGGGTAATACGGGCAAAGGCTCTCTCGTTTACGTCCTCGTCTGCCATAAGTCCCAGGTAGCCCGGACGGATCAGCTCAGCGAAGGGAGTATCCTCCAGACCCAGGGCCTTACGGGAAACGGCATTAACATACCGCAGGCCGATCCGCTCAAAATAAGCAGGCTTGTAGATCTCGATAAAATGGACCAGGACGCTGTCCAGCTTGTTGGCAAAGGTCTCCCAGTTGGTATAGGCAGGGGTCGCTAAGGCCAGGAAGCTGTTGGTCAGATTCACCTTCCATCTGCCGTCCATGGACAGGAACTGGTAGTTGGTCACAGGAGGCTGGGGCTCCGGCTTGCCGTTGACAAGCTTCACAGGCTTCTCCTCAGTACGGGAATACCGGGGGAAATCCTGACGGATCATGTCCTGGAAATCCGCAGGCTCCTTGGCGCCGATAGACAGAATGGTGGGGAAACGAAGCTGGCAAATGACCTCCATGATCTGAGGCTTGGCATATTGTACACGTTCTTCGGTGGAAAACATAAGAAATCTCCTTTCACAGTTACAGCTTTTTTCTATTATATCACAGTTTGGTCGCTCTTTGCAAGTTCTGCTTTTCAAATCCCCAAATTTGTGCTATACTATTATCGGTGAAATATGCAGTTGCCCAAATTCCGATTTATGGAGCTGTTCGATTCCCGTACCATGCAACATATCATCGTACAAGGCTGTCGTAGGGCAAGCTGCCCTACGGGATATTGCGTGATTTGGTGATTTGTGCTTTTTCAAACAGCTCCATAAATCGGAATTTGATAAAATCTGTAACAGGAGGGGGAACTCTATGGAATTTTTACTTTGGCTGGAGTCTATACGGAATCCGGTTTTAGATTTTCTTATGGGGGCTGTGACCTATTTGGGAGACGAGATCTTCTTTATCCTCATTGCTCTGACGGTGTTCTGGGCGGTGGATAAGGAGGAGGGGTATTATCTGCTGTTCGTGGGCTTCTTCGGCACCATGATCAACCAGTTCCTCAAGCTCCTGTGCAGGGTCCCCCGACCCTGGGTGAGGGAGCCGCGACTGTCTGTTGTAAAGGGAGCGGAAGCCGGTGCGGAGGGCTATTCCTTCCCATCGGGCCATACCCAGAGTGCCGTCGGCAATTTCGGCTCCATAGCCCGTTGGCATAAGCAAAAGGGCCTGCGGATCCTCTGTATTGCGCTGATCCTGCTGGTGTCCTTCTCACGGATGTATTTAGGTGTCCATACCCCTGCAGATGTGGGAGTGTCCCTCCTCATTGGCAGTGTGCTGGTCCTGGGCTTCTATCCCCTGATGCAGAGGGCTCTGAGGGATCAGCGGATCATGTACGGCCTCATTGGGGCCATGGTGCTGTGCGCCCTTGCCTTCGTCCTCTATGCTGAGATGGCAGACTTTCCCCTTGACGAGAATTACCCCAATATTCTCTCCGGGCAGAAGAACAGCTATTCCCTCTTAGGGGCCTTGACAGGCTTTGCCATTGCCTACCCCATAGAGAGGAAGCACATCCGTTTCTCTGAGAAGGGCAGTGTCCTTGTACAGCTCGTCAAGGTCCTCCCGGGTCTGGCAGGTCTCCTCCTGGTCAAGGAGGGGCTGAAGCTCCTGTTCTCCGCTGTGGGGATCACTTGGGTGGGGATCCACGCTGTGCGGTATGGCGCAGTGGTCCTCTTTGCCGCAGTGGTGTGGCCTCTGACCTTCCCCTTCTGGAATCGAATTTTGGGAAAGAAGGCATGATATGCTGTTTGTTTGGATCTTGATCGCGATTTTTGTATTTCTCTTAGGCTCATCCTACGGCTTCTTTCTGGTGGCCTGCAAACGGACGGACAAGGCGGCGGATCTGCAGAAAACTCTGGAGCGTCCCGTGTACCGTGACTGTAAGGAGCAGATCCTGGCAGGTCTGGCAGACATGGAGAAACAGCCCCACGAGACAGTTACGGTCCGTTCCTACGACGGTCTTAAGCTGGCAGGTGAATACTATCCCCACCCCAAGGCCCGTGGAACCATCCTCATGTTCCATGGCTGGCACGGCTCCCCTCAATCGGACTTCGGCTGTGCCATGAAGGCCTATTACTCCAAGGGGCTGAGCCTTCTGCTGGTCCATCAGCGGACCCAGGGTGCCAGCGAGGGGAAGTACATTACCTTCGGCATTCGGGAGAGTCGGGATGTTCACACCTGGGTCCGCTGGCACGCAGACCGCTTCGGCAAGGAGGCTCCCCTTTTCCTTACAGGTATCTCCATGGGAGCGACCACGGTGCTGATGTCGGCAGGGACTCCCTACGGGGGCAATGTCCGAGGGATCATTGCAGATTGCGGCTTTACCTCCCCACGGGAGATCATTGCCTCCGTGGTGCGGAGCATAGGACTGCCCGCCTTTCCCTTCGTGCCCCTTATGGGGCTGTGGGCACGGCTCCTGGCAGGCTTCGGCTTCCGGGAATATTCCACCTTGGAGGCTGTGAAGAATGTAAAGATCCCCATCTTCTTCGCCCACGGGGAGGCAGATACCTTCGTCCCCTGCCATATGACCGAGGCGGTCTATGAGGCCTGCGGAAGTGAGGATAAGACCCTCCTCTTAGTCCCCAACGCCGGCCACGGTGCCGCCTATATCGTAGACCATCACAATTACGAGACCCAAATCACCCAATTCGTCAACCGCTGTTTGCAATAAGAAGAGAAAGAAAGGGATCTTTTTATGAATACTGTGAAAGTGAAATTGCTTTATCCCCATGCTAAGATGCCGGTGTATGGGACGGAATTTTCTGCCGGGGCGGATCTGTGTGCCTGTTTGGAGGCTCCCGTGACTCTGTTGCCGGGGGAGACCAGGATGATCTCTATCGGCATCGCCATGGAGATCCCCGTAGGCTATGCCGGGCTGGTGTACGCCCGCAGCGGCTTGGCCTCCAAGAGAGGGCTGGCCCCTGCCAACAAGGTTGGTGTGGTGGACTGTGACTACCGTGGGGAGTTCTTCGTCCCCCTGCGGAATCACGGAACAGAGCCCCAGACCATTGAGCCGGGGGATCGGATCGCACAGATGATCATTACCCCCTATCTCACTGCAAATTTTGTGGAAGCCCAGGAGCTGTCTGACACCTGCAGAGGCTTGGGAGGCTTCGGCTCTACGGGAGTGAAATAATATGAGCTTCTTACCTATGAACAGAGAGGATATGGAGGCACGTGGATGGGACTGCCCGGACTTCGTCTACGTCATCGGTGATGCCTATGTGGACCACCCCTCCTTCGGTCCTGCCATTATCAGCCGTGTGCTGGAGAGGGCAGGCTACAGGGTCGCCATCTGCTCCCAGCCCGATTGGAGGGACCCGGAGTCTGTGAACCTCTTCGGCACCCCCAAGCTAGGCTTCCTGGTCTGCGGCGGCAATATGGACTCCATGGTGAACCACTACTCCGTTACCAAGCACCGCAGAAAGACCGACGCCTACACCAACGGCGGCCAGATCGGCAAGCGTCCCGACTATGCCACCATTGTGTATTCCAACCTGATCCGTCAGACCCATCCCAAGGCTCCCATCATTATCGGGGGCATTGAGGCCAGCCTCCGCCGCCTTGCCCACTACGACTACTGGTCCGAGAAGATGAAGCGGTCCATCCTCCTGGACTCCCAGGCAGACCTGCTGATCTACGGCATGGGAGAGCGGGCCGTTGTGGAGGTAGCAGATGCCCTCCGCGATGGCTGGGAGGTGCAGTACATCCACCATATTGAGGGCACCGTCTACCGTACCGCCGAGTTAGATGAGGAGGAAGCCATCCTCCTCCCCTCCTATGAGGAATTATGTAAACTAAAGCGAAGCTACGCCCAGTCCTTCTACACCCAGTATTGCAACACGGATCCCTTCACCGCCAAGCGGCTGGTAGAGCCCTACGGCAAGGAATTCGTGGTGCAGAATCCCCCTCAGAGACCTCTGACCACGGAAGAAATGGACCGGATCTACGGCCTGCCCTACGAGAACACCTTCCACCCCTCCTATGACAAGGGGATCCCTGCCATTGCAGAGGTACAGTTCTCCTTAGTGTCCTGCCGTGGGTGCTTCGGGGCCTGCTCCTTCTGTGCCCTCACCTTCCACCAGGGGCGGATCATCCAGAGCCGCAGTCACGATTCCATCGTAGCCGAGGCAGAGCGGATGGTAAAGAACCCGGAATTCAAGGGCTATATCCACGATGTGGGAGGTCCCACCGCCAACTTCCGTGCTCCTGCCTGTGACAAGCAGTTGACCCAGGGTGCCTGTCAGAAGCGACAGTGCCTCTTCCCCACACCCTGCAAGAATATGCGTGTGGATCACACGGATTATGTAAACCTCCTCCGCCGTCTGCGACAGATCCCCGGAGTGAAGAAGGTCTTTGTCCGCAGCGGCATTCGCTTCGACTACCTGGTGGCGGATCCCGATCCCACCTTCTTCAAGGAGCTGGTGGAGCACCACGTGTCCGGCCAGCTGAAGGTAGCACCGGAGCACGTGTCCGACCGAGTCCTTAAGTATATGGGCAAGCCCCGGAGGGAGGTCTATCAGAGCTTCTGCCACCGCTATGAGAAGTACAACAAGCAGTTGGGGAAGAACCAGTTCCTGGTGCCCTATCTTATGAGCAGCCATCCCGGCTCCGACCTGAAGGCGGCTGTTGAGCTGGCAGAGTACATCCGAGACATCGGCCATATGCCGGAGCAGGTCCAGGATTTCTATCCCACTCCCTCCACCCTGTCTACGGTCATGTACTACACCGGCTTGGATCCTCGGACTATGGAGAAGGTCTACGTGCCTACAGACCCCCATGAGAAGGCCATGCAGAGAGCCCTGATCCAGTTCCGTAATCCCAAGAACTACCACCTGGTTCGTGAGGCTCTGGAAAAGGCAGGCCGCACCGACCTTATCGGCTACGACAAGAAGTGCCTTATCCGCCCCCGTAAGGGGGAGGTCATTGCCCCGACCCATGGAGTCAAGCCCATGGCCAAAGCAGGCAACCCCCCCATCAAGGCTCCGGGGAA
>JAZNYV010000146.1:0-16851 GCA_045594585.1 Faecousia sp.
CATCTGCTGTTGATGGCGTACTTTCGGTAGGTTCTACCGTTCCTTCTATCATATTTCCCCCGGGGGTCTTCCCGTCAGGGGGCGTGTTCTCAACTCTCTCGGTACAACCGCTAAAGGAGAGCAATATCAAAAAGGTCATAAACAGAACAACTATTTTTTTCATAGGTAAACCTCCTCCGTGCAAGACAGGGGGACGGTTCTCTGTCCTGCTTCAAATAGTTTATTAAATCCAAGAAAATATGAGAAAACTGACGTTAATTTTGCAAAAAACTCCGAAAAACACAGAACCGTCACCTGTCCTATTTAGATTGATTGGCAATGAGCTTCTCGTAAAAAGGCCAAAGACCTGTTTTGTTGGGGGTATGAGAGAATAACTGACACATGTCCATGCTGGGGTATTCATTTCCCTCGATAATTGCTGGCCCCGTAGGAGTGACGGCAATGTCCCAGCCGATATGTCGCATTTCGGGGATGACCATGGCGGCTTCCTTTGCCATAGCAATAGCTTCATCTAACATAGGGATCGGGTACCCATCAAAGACGACACCGGTTTCAGGATGGGAGGCAAAGGTGTTGAAGGAGTCATCCATAGCAAGATGGCGCACGGTCTTTGTCTCCCGGTCTACACAACAGGACATGCCTCCCTGCCCGGTATTGTCACAGCAACTTCCACCTCTGCCGAATCTCACAGCGATGTAGGGCACATAGACGGTATCGCCAACTCTTTCCGTGGCGATTCGTAGAGTATTCACGGAGAACGGGTGGGGCTTTGCCATATCCGGATGTTGCTTTAATGTGTGCTCCAATACAGTGATATTCCTATCCCGTACAAATTGGAGGATTTCTTCCGGGGACTGATAATCCTTGATCGTGATCCTTGTGACACCTTGTCCGCGGGAGCCGTGATTCGGCTTAGCAAAGAAGGTATCTTGATCCCTGATGAAATCCTTGAATTCCTCTACGGTGCAAGACTCTCCATTGAGTGTCTTTCTGTGGAGGAACTTAGCAAATCGCTGATTAAAACGGAATTTGTCATCGAATTCCTCCCCGTAGGTATAGTCGTTCATCTGCTCACAGATCTTCTTATTACGCACACGAGTAACGAAGGTCTTTCTCTGTTTTTCGGTTAGGTCTGCAAATCCGAACATGACATAATCGTGGTATCCTGCTCCGTGCCTCGCGGCACACCATATCATGGACAGGAAGGTTCGAGCCTTCCCCTGCCCCCATTTATCTTTTACCACATCCATCATATGATTCATGGTTTCAAAACGCATTCCCTTGATGATTCGGGTGAAATATTTGATTCCCGGCATAGTGATCTTCCTCCAATCTTTGTGGAAAGACTGCAATTGCTTCTTTCATATGATTTACACGAAACAGGAGCAATCCCTGAGGAGCTTTCATTTCTTTTGTCCCGGTTCGTGGAATCATACATTCTGTAAAACAAGAGATATAAGTAAGATCTCCTTTCGTACGGTACGAAGCATTTGCATCATTTGGTTCCACTCCAATCGATATCTAATTTATAGAACTCCATGGATAACAATCCCACTGAATTGGATAGGCATAAGTGGGGCAACGAGAAATCTCCGCCCAACTCATGGTCCGTTACAAGGAAACCGATGGTATAGGTAATGGATTCTCCCGGAGCTAATCGAATTGCCAGAGGATGTTCACTTCGTTGATTCATAAGACTAAAATACGCAACATCCGTATACCATAATTGATAATCTTTTTGAATCCAAGTGGTGCCGGAAATATCTGTCAAAACAGGATAGCCAGCTGCCAAAAAAATATATGGATCGTCAAATACCCCTCCCGGGTGATCATCGGAATTGGTATGCATTTCCGCTCCCACACTGGTCGCTGTTACATCTACCAAGATCAAGTAGACACCGTCTCCGAAATAGCCGTCTTCCTCTGTCCAGTCCGGGTAGTCATACCACACGTCTAAGATTTTATCTTGGAAAATACTCACATTCCTTGCACCGGGAAAATCCTCCGCACTGTACTGTGATGCATCATAGGAGTAATAGCGACTACATTGGGAAGGAATCAAATATTCTTCCTGCACATCTGATCTATGATTCACTGCACGGGCGTTGTCAAATCTTAACTCCAAATAGCCGGCCTTTGCTGCTGCGAAGACCAACTTATCCGAGGTTTGCAGTTTTACGCCGGAAGGACCTATGAGAGACTCTGTTTCCCGGGAGCCGGATTCCGTGGGATCTTCCGTCGATCCTTCCGCCTCTGTTTCCTGAGTGCCGGATTCTGTGGGATCTTCCGTCAATCCTTCCGCCTCTGCTGTTGATGGGGTACTTTCGGTAGGTTCTACCGTTTCTTCTATATTAACATGATCAAACGGTTCGAGTGTATCTTCTTCATCCTTTGAAGGATTGGTGAGAAAACAGATTGCAACAACTATACAGACGATGACCGCCGATACAATGAGCCAAAACGCAGGCTTCCTGTAATGCAGCACACGTTTCACTCTTTCTTTTACACCGACCTCACCAAAAGCGATGGGGCAAACCATGACCATTCTTCTATTTACGCTGCAAGAAAGCAATGCTTCGGAGTAGGCAATGGATTCACTTTGGTTCATTTTCCGAATGACTTTTTCATCGCAGGCCAGCTCAATATCTCGACAAAGTAAGATGTATGCAACCCAAACAAGTGGGTTGAACCAATGGACTGCCAATACAGCAAAGCCCAAGGGCTTCCACCAATGGTCAAGGCGCTTCAAGTGGGCGTTTTCATGGGCGATGATATGGGGTAGCTGTGATTCATCTACACCGGACGGGATGTAGATTTTTGGTATGAATACTCCTAAGATAAATGGTGTCGATATATCATCACAGATCCAAATGTTGTCCCACAGATGGAGAGATGCTTTTACTTTACGCTTTAGCCGAAGGTAGCTGATGATCGCATATACAAGCATTGCGACTACGCCAAACGCCCAGCCAAAGGTCGCAAATACAAATTTCCACTGTATCTGCTCGATGTTCCCATCAACCGATACAGACGGCGTATCCGGCAGATTCGGGGTTTCGATCGGATGAAACACAGGGCTTTCGTGATTCTGCGGCGGTTCTGTCACAAAAATCTCTTGGGGAATTGGTTCTGCGTTCGGCACAAGGCTCAATGGGCTCTCAAAAGAAATCGGGCAAAGTAAACGCACTGCCACAAACGCCCAAAGCAGCACATTTATCCACTTGGGCACTTTCTTCAAAACCAAACGCAGAAGAATGACTGCAAGTATCAGCCATAAAGCAGAGATACTCATATTTAAGATTTTCAGGAATAATGTATCCATTGTTTACACCTTTCCTGCGGCTGCATCAATCATGCGTCGGATCTCTGCAGCTTCCTCTTGTGAAATACCCTTCCTATGGGTAAACGCTGCAATGAAAGCAGGAAGGGAGCCCTCAAAGGCTTCGTCAACAAACTGTTCGCTCTGAACAGCATAGAACTCATTTCTGGACAGAACGGAGGAAACCATGCCTCCGTTGTTTTGAAATATTCCTCGTTCGCAGAGCTTGCGTAACACGGTATAAGTTGTGGAGCGGTTCCAATTTAATTCCTTCTCACAGAGCTTCACCAATTCTCTGGAATGCAGGGGCTCATTTGCCCAAATAATATCGGCAAAGTGGGATTCCACCACGCCCATCTTGATCTCAGCCATAAAATAACTCCTTTCAGTTTATTCTCGATAAACTAATTATAGTTTACTCGCAATAAACTGATTTGTCAATAGGAATTTACATATGTCCACAATATTTCTACGGATATTTGGATTTTCAACTTCCCGACAAATTGGCGAAAAGTTGAAATCCGTGACAATATGGACCAACTGTATAGCGTCGTAAAGTTATGAGTACAGCTATGGTATTGCGTTCACAAGCATTAGGTGTTATAACGAAAGAATATAAGCTGAAGAGGAAACGACAGGGAGAAAACAAATGACTCTGTATGAGAAATTCAAAGAAATGAATAACCGGCATTTTGCCATTGGTTTGGAGCAAAGCAATACCGATGTAACCTATTACTGTATATGTTTTGAATGGAATGTTCGGGAAGGCTGTACAGGCATGATGGATGCAGTTACCATTACAGCACTGTACAGCAATCTTCTGTCAAATGCCGTGGAAGCTGCAGGGCAATCCAAGGAAAAGAAAATCGAATTTTCTGCAATTTATAAACCGGAGCAAAAATCGATTGTGATCTCTGTTGTCAACTCCTGTGATTTGCCTCCCATCCCTGACGGGAAGGGTTTTTTCCGTTCCACTAAGAATACCTCCCAATTCCACGGAGTAGGGATGAAGAGCATCGCACGAGTCCTTGAAAAACACCACGGTATTTCTACACATTATTACGATAACGTCCATAAACGATTCCATTATCTGATCCAGATCCCTTTTTAAGCAGAAATAAGCGATATTCGAAACCTTAACATTTCGTACATTACATAAAAGGCGGCAGTTCAAACCTCCCTGCCGCTGCTTTTATAATATGAATATCAAATCTGCATTGTGGGCTGTATCCGTTACATGGGCAATACATAGTTATGAGGCCGCAGACGATGGTTATGCGGCTGTTACAATTAAGTAGCTAATCACAAATTAATTTCTAACAGCTTAAGGCGGAAAGGAAGGCGGAAAGGAAAAATATTCATTATGCAGATGTTATTGCAAATCAAGTTATGCCCCCTTATAAAAGAGCATCGGACAGAGAGCGATACCGTGCTTTCCCGATGTTCTTTTTTTAACACCCCAGCTTTTTGCTAGCCCCGAACAATGATTTTGCATATGATTTGCACAACATAAAATGTAAGCGTAAAATACAGGTCAGGATGCCTTACCTGCATTTTACGCTTACTGCATTATAAAACATATTCCAACACACAATGCTTCACAGGATTCCGATTACCACACTTTCTTATATCCTGTTACTAGTTTTTCTTTCCCTTGAATTTGCCCTTAAAATCTGCCAAAACAAGGATGATACAGCATGAAATCATATAAAAGAAAAGGGTGAGTTTTCTGCGAAAAAACCTTTATTTCCAAGGCTTCCAGAGGATTTTAATAACTTCCTACAACATACAATGGTAGATAGTAAAATCCCGTACTTCAAATCGGAATTTGAAGTAAAAAAGGGAGCGTGCTCCGTTGGGAGCACACTCCGTGGGGGTGGATGGAATTACTTAGCCTTGGGGCCGGCCTCTACGATGTGAGCAGGCATGTTGGGGTACTTCTTGGCGAAGTTCTCGGAGAACATGGTAGCCAGCTTGTTAGCCTGTGCGTCGTAGGCCTCCTTGTCTGCCCACAGACCGCGGGCATCCAGCATCTCGGAAGGAACGCCGGGGCAGGAGATGGGGAAGTCTACATTGAATACGTCGTGATGCTTGAACTCTACATTGTCGAAGTCGCCGTTGAGAGCAGCGGAGACCATGGCACGGGTGTAGGCCAGCTTCATACGCTTGGCACCGGAGGCTGCGGAGCCACCTGCCCAACCGGTGTTGACCAGGTAGACCTTAGCGCCGCTCTCGCGGATCCGCTTGCCCAGCATCTCTGCGTAAACAGAGGGATCCATGGGCATGAAGGGCTCGCCGAAGAGGGTGGAGAAGGTGGGCTGAGGCTCGGTGACCCCACGCTCGGTGCCGGCCAGCTTGGAGGTGAAGCCGGTAACGAAGTGGTACATAGCTGCATCCTCGCTGAGGCGGGAAATGGGAGGCAGTACGCCGAAGGCATCGGCAGTCAGGAAGATAACTACCTTGGGAATGCCGCCGACACCGGGGATAGCGGAGTTGGAGATGTACTCTACGGGGTAGCCTACACGGGTGTTCTCGGTGAGGGAGCCGTCGTCGAAGTCGAACTCACGGGTCTCCTCGTCCATAACAACATTCTCAACCAGGGAGCCGAAGCGGATAGCGTTCCAGATCTCGGGCTCATTTTCCTTCTTGAGGTTGATGCACTTAGCGTAGCAGCCGCCCTCGATGTTGAAGATGCCGTCGTCTGCCCAACCGTGCTCGTCGTCACCGATGAGCATACGGCTTGCATCAGCGGACAGGGTGGTCTTGCCGGTGCCGGAGAGGCCGAAGAAAACAGCGGTCTCACGGGTCTCGGGGTTCATGTTGGCGGAGCAGTGCATGGGCAGGATGTTCTCCTTGGTGAGAACGTAGTTCATGGTGGAGAATACGCTCTTCTTGATCTCGCCTGCGTAACGGGAGCCGCAGATGACGATGAGATGTGCCTCATAGTCGATCATGATGGCAGCCTCGGAATTGACACCGTCTACCTCGGGATCGCACTTGAAGCCGGGAGCGGCAATAACGGTGTAGTCAGCCTCGCCGTACTCTGCCAGCTCTTCGGCAGTGGGACGGATCAGGAGCTGATGGATGAACAGGTTCTGAGAAGCCAGCTCGTTAACGATGCGGAACTTCTTGGTGTGGGCACGGTCTGCACCTGCGAAGCCGTCGAAGATGAAGATCTCACGGCCCTGGAGGTATGCACAGAGCTTGCCCTTAATGGCGTCGAACTTCTCCTTGGAGATGGGACGGTTGACCTTGCCCCATGCGATGTCGTCATGGATGGCAGGGGTATCGACGATGAACTTGTCGTTAGGGGACCGGCCGGTGTACTTGCCGGTGGTGACTACCAGAGCGCCGGTGTTGGAGAGCTTACCCTCGCCGCGGCGGAGAGCTGCTTCGGTGAGCTGTGCGGGGCCCAGGTTGCGGTAAACTGCCTTGGGAGCCAGGATGCCCAATGCTTCGAGACCGTAGGTTTCCATAGTGTTTCCTCCTAATAGATAATACCGTCTTGGGACGGCTTGTATATATGCTTTGGTGAATATCGGGAAAAGTCCAATGTCCACCACATACATCATACCATAAATCGAATAAAAATTCCATATGTAATTGTAAATTTTTTGGAAAAAACACAAAAATTTTTTCCCCTCCCTCCGCACCGTGCTTTAAAGGCCCGATATATCGGGAATAGTCAAGGGCAGATTTACAAAATATAATGAAAGAAGTGAGGGGGCTGCCTATGATCACCTATACACCGCTATGGGAAACCATGAAGAAAAAAGGAATTACAACCTATGCACTGATTAAAAACTATTCCTTTAGCCGCAGTACATTGGACTCCTTGAAGCAAAAAAGAAATATCTCTACAGCAACGCTGAATGATCTGTGTAAGCTCCTTTCCTGCAATGTGGAGGATATCATCAAATACGAACCGGAAGATCCGTAAAGGAACCTCCGGTTCGTATTTTTTCTGAGTCAATCTCGAAAAACGGAAATTTGTTATTGACAAACGATATATTCTATGGTATTGTAATCCCGAAAAGGAGGTTTTTACCTATGAAAGCTCGTTCTGTTACCGTTAGCATGATCTTTGTGGTTCTTTTTGCAGTGGCACTTGGGGTCCTTATGGTGTTTGCACCCAGGCTGGCTGCCTGGTACGGAGTGTTCCGGGGCTTCCAACCTGTTGTGGCAAGGTGCATCCTTGCGGCCTTTTACACCTGCTCCGTTCCTGCAGGGGTGGCTCTGTACTGTCTGTGGCGGCTTTTGCGGAACATTTGCAGAGGGGATATTTTTGTGAAGGAAAACAGCCGGCTCCTCAATGTGATCTCCTGGTGCTGTGTAGAGGTCAGCCTCCTGTGTCTGGCGGCCTGCTACCACTATGCACCCTTCGGACTTGTGTCTGTTGCTATGCTGTTTATCTTCCTCATTGTCCGTGTAGTTTGTAGCTGTATGCTCTACGGCACGGCCCTGAAGGACGAGAACAGCCTGACCATTTGAGGTGACAGACCATGATCGTGATCAATCTGGATGTGATGATGGCCCGTCGCAAGATCTCCTCCGGGGAGCTTGCGGAGAAGATCGGCATTACCCCTGCCAACCTGTCGATTCTCAAAACCGGGAAGGCAAAGGCGGTGCGGTTCTCTACCTTAGAGGCCCTGTGCAAGGTGCTCAAGTGCCAGCCGGGAGATATATTGGAATTCAGAGAGGGGGATGATTCCTGTGAATCAGAATGAACCTTATGATTTTTACAAGCCCTTAGCAGAGGGCAGAGACTATGACCCGGAGCTCCGTAAGCCCGGGAGCAAGGGGGATATGCTGTTCGGAGCAGTGTTCCTGCTTCTGAGTCTGCTGTGTGTCAACTTCTGCTTCTACGGCGGCTGTGGCATAGCCCTGGGTCTGACAGCTATGGGGGTCATGGCAGCAGAGCTGCTCTATTTACGGCCCCACCGCCGAGGGGGCGGCGCCTATATGTACTTTGCCATCACATCCTATTTTCTGTGCGGCTTGATCCTACTCCTGTCTGACAGCGGCTTCTGGAAATTCTTCGTGATCCTTACCATGCAGATCCTGTCTATGGTGATCCTTATGGAGTATATGGGCCTGCGCGGGAGACGGGCAGGCACCTTCCACGCCGTTGCGGACTGGTTCAGCACCCTGTTCGTCCTGCCCTTTGAACATATGGGGGCCATGTTCTATGCCCTGGGTCACAGGGACAGGGGAGACGGCACCGGGGAGAAGCGGAAGGTGGGCTCTGTTCTCTTGGGTCTTACCTGTGCCATTCCTGTGCTGATCCTTGTGATCCCCCTCCTTATGGGGGCGGATGCCGCCTTTGAGGGGCTCTTGGATCGGGTGAACTTAGGGGGAGGCAGTGAGATCTATGTGACACTGATCTTCGGCGTGGGACTCTTTGTGATCATGTTCTCCCGTCTCTTTGGAGCCGGCCTCCCGGTCGAGGATCAGAGGAGAGGGGAGAAGCAGAGAAGCGGCTTAGACACCGCTCTCCTCGGCACCTTCCTGTCTGTGATCTGCGTAGTCTATGTAGTCTATTTGGTGTCCCAGCTTGCCTATTTCTTCAATGCCTTTGGAGGCCTGCTTCCCAAGGGCTTTACCGTTGCACAATATGCCCGTCGGGGCTTCTTTGAAATGACTGCGGTCTGTATCATTAACCTGAGCCTCCTTATGGTCGCCCTCCTGGGAGCCAAGAAGAAGGAGGGGAAGGAGCCTCCCTTTATTCGGGCCCTTGCTCTGTTCCTGTGCATCTTTTCCCTGGTGCTCATTGCCACGGCTATGTCCAAGATGGGGCTGTATATTCGCAGCTTCGGTATGACCTACCTGCGGATCGTGACCTCTGTGTTTATGGTATTCCTGTGTGTGGTCTTTGTGACTATGGCACTGTGGATCTTTATTCGGAAGCTACCCTATATGAAGGTGACAGTGATCACAGCCGTGCTCCTGGTGCTCCTGGTAGGCTTTGCAGACCCTGCCCGTGTGGTTGCGGGTTACAATGTGAACGCATACCTCACCGGCAAGTTAGATTCCATTGATACGACGGAGCTGCATATGCTGGGCTCCGATTCCGTGGTTCCCTATGCCTGGGAGCTGACCAAGGACTCGGATCCCCAAGTATCCGAGGAGGCTTGGGAGATCCTCTACTACCATGGCTTAGACTACGACTTCTTCCGAGGGGACGGAGAGGAATACTCCTATGATTGGAGAGCTTTCAACCTCACCTCCTACAGGGCCTATACCCTCATCCGGGAACACCGGGCGGAGATCTTCCGCAACGCCCGCCGTTTGGGATACAGGACAGGGGATGTTCTCTGTGCTGTGAGAGGTTGTTCGGTTTTTGGAAAGTAAAGTTCCGGTTTTTGTGAGAATGAGGACGATTTCTGTGTGTTGTGGTGGAAAATTGTTTCAAATCCGCTCAACACACAGAACCGTCCCCTCGTGCTTTATTAAATTCTGTAATGCGACGAAAATTTTGACATGAAGTCAGATACGAGTCAGATCCATAAACTAAAATCTATATAGCACTGTGGGATATAAGAATTCCGGTTTCCGGAGGTAGATGCTTCCGATCAAGCGTCTCCCTCTGATGAGGGAAGCGACGGAGCCCGGAAGGACAAGGGTCTTTACCGGCTGTCGTAGCATCGTGGAAATCGGAAGCTTTTTCTCTCCCTCACCCTTCGGGAGCTCCCTCGTCAGAGGGAGCCGCAGAATAGGAAGTCCCTGCTTTTTATAACGGGCTACTGAGCTCTCCCTTTTTGGGCAAGGCTGTCAACTTACAGAAATCCAGCAGAGTATCGCAGATTTGGGCGGAGCCGTGTCTCCGCCCGCCGGTTTAGATAATAAAGCGACTGTGTTTAAGGGTAATTGTCAATTAGTGAACCGGCCTTCAACTCCGCAGATCATTATCAATTCCGTCAACTTGCCACTATCTACTGTCAACTATCAACTACCGGAAAAGTAGCGTTTTGCACTATCCGAGTATGCGAACAGGGCTTTGCAGAGGTCCCCCAAAGTGCCGGTTTTGTTGTTGCCGTAGGTGTCGGGGCTGTATTGGAGGGTGTAGGAGACAGGAGTGGTGCCGGAGTAGATTTGGACAGAGATCACTGTTCGGAGCTCGGAGGCGTCCAGGGTGTCGAAGGTGAAGGCATACCAGTTCTTGCTTTCGTTGTAGAGCTCGGGGTTTTCCAGGGTCAGGTCGTAGGCTTTTCCGTCGATGCCGGTATAGGTTACACGGAGGGTCAGATCCTGTGCATTGCCTGTGTAGGCGGAAGGATCGAAGACGAGCTTCAGGCAGACCTTGGAGGCAAGATCCAGTGCTTTACCTGCCCATGTGACGGTGGGAGCATCCAAGTCTTCCAAAACAAGGTTGCAGCTGCCGAAGGTCACGGCTTCCGCATCACTGAGGTAGCTTCTTTGCTCCTCCGTCATGGCCTCATCTGCAAGCTTATCCATACGGTAATCCTTATAGATCTGTGCCTTGGAGCCGTAGCGCAGGAGGTCAGCGCAGAGGGTCTTGAGGCTCTCCCCTGCGGTAGCTTTTTCCAACTGAGCATAGGCATATTGGGCGATGCTGTAAACATCCTCCGTGGAGTAATAGACCTGTCCGTTCTTACTGCCGTAGAGGGTGGAGCGGAGGGTATCATTCATCTGCACCGCAGTCAGTCCCTCCAGGGTGAAGTAGTAATAATTCCCCTGCTCCGTGGGATAGAGGGTCACAAGGGTAGTGCCGGTATAGGAAGAGCCCTCGTAATTCTCCACAAGTGTTTCCATATAGACGGTGCTCATGTCGTAATCTGCAAGGAGGGATTTGGAAACGGCAAAATTCACGGAAATATCACTTGCCAGATTCAGAGTGTGATTGATCTTCAGGCTCTCGTCCGGCAGGGGAAGCTGTTGTGTGCTTTGTACCAAGACAGGATAGCCCATGTTCTCCCCTGTCTGATCCTCTCGGAAGGCCTCTCCGAGAACAGGAGCGTAGGTCTTCATGGTTTCGGAGGAGACCTGCTGTGCCTTGCTCAGATCAAAGCTGTTGGGATTGTAGGCAAGCTTAATGGAAGATACGCTGTAACAATTCTCCACAGAGCCTGTGGCCGAAGTGCTTGCACTGCCGATGATGCCGAAGGAGCTACCCACAGTATAAGAATTGCGGATGGTGAAATCTACGGTACTGCTTGCCAGAGAGCCTACCAGGCCCCCACAGCTGGTATCCCGTGTTTCTGAGAAAATGATCCCGGTATTATAGCAATTTTCAATCCCTACATTCTTACCGCTGACCATGCCGATCAGTCCACCTGTAATATTCACACCGTAGACCAGAGAACGGGTATAGCAATTACGCAGGATCGTGCTCGTCTGTGCCACACCCACAAGACTGCCGGAGCGGTTACAGCCGATAAAGGTACTGTTTTCCACACCCAGATTTTCGATCACGGAGCTGTAGGTCATACCAAAGACAGCGGAATAGCCCAGGTTTAATTCCATGGCATTGACATTGGAGATCACATGATCCCGGCCGTTGAAATCTCCGTTAAAGGAATAGGAGCCGGTCTCGTCCTTACCACCGATAGGAAGCCAGGGACGGTTTTCCATATCCAGATCCGCTGTAAGGAGGAAATCCTCGCCACTGAACTTGTTGCCCTTGCGGACAAGGTAGGAAAGGAGACGGAGATCATCGGGAGTATTGATAAGATAGCTTTCACCTACCTTGGTCAAAGCAGTGGGGGTGTCCCCGTTTTCCCATGAGAGCACAGGGTTCATGCGGTTTTGGACAAAGTAGTCCTCTGCATAGTCTGCACCCAAGGTCTGCGACAGCTCTCGCAGCTGTGCAAGGGTGACTTTGGACACAGAGCTCATGACCAGGGCATTTGCTGTACCAACAGGCTCAACAGAGTCAAGGGTATAGCAATTGCTCACAGAGCCTGTAGAGGTCTCGGCGCAGGTTGCCAAAATGCCGTTGCACTGATCACTTGTATTGTAGCAATTTTCCAACAGGGTGTTCTCCGTAGAGCTGCCGATGATAGCCAGAATGCCCGCTGCCTTGCCGGAGGAGCTGACAGAGCCTGTATTGTAGCAATTGCGGATGGTGGAATTTTTGCCGTTGCTCATGCCGGCAATCCCCCCGACGATGCTCTTACCGTTGACATTTGCCTTATTGTAGCAGTTTTCAATGAGCACATCGGAGCGGATCGTTCCCGCAAGACCTGCCACCTTCCCCTGTCCAATGACTACACCGCTTTCGATGCCGAGGTTACGAACCGTAGCACCGGACAGATCTCCGAAGAAGCCCACATAGTAGTTCCCCTCTGTGACTGCCAGATCAGAAATCCTATGTCCGTCCCCCTCAAAAATACCGGAGAAGCGCCGGGCAGAGGAGCTGTCCGCACTTGCATTGCCCCCAATGGGGATCCATTCTTCATATGCCAGATCAATATCTGCGGTCAGGCGGACAGTTTCCCCGGAGAAGAACTTTTTCTCCACATTGACCATGTAGGCAAGGCGACGGAGCTCCTCTGCATTGCTGATCAGATACTCCCCTGCTTCATTGGGCACAAGGCTCTGCATACGGTGGGATTTGTAAACAGACACCACATGGATGGGATAGCCACCGTTTTTCCCCACGAAGCCGTCTTGGGTAAAGGACGCACCCAAGGCTTCGGCCATGGTCTTCAGATCTGCAGAGGAGAGGGTCTTGCTCCCTGTCTGGCTGTAGCCTGTGGTAACACCTACCAGAGAGTCTTTGTTCAAAGCAAAGGAATCGCTGATAGTGATCCCGCTTGCAGAGTTGGCGATATAGCCCACCAGACCGCCGGTGGTGCTGCCGGATAAGGTGGAGGCGGAATAGCAGTTGCGGATGACACTGTTACTGCCACTGCTGGAATAGGCACCGATGATGCCACCTGCACGGTTAGTAGCGGTGACAGTGGCGCGGGTGTAGGAATTTTCAACGGTGGTTTTGCCGGACATACCCACAAGTCCGCCGATGAAGTTGTTGCCGGAAACAGATGCACAACTATAGCAGTCAGAGACCGTTCCGTACGCAGTGCCTACAAGACCTGCCGCCTTATTGGTCGCTACCACCCGACCGGAGCGGATGCCCAAGTTCCGAATCTTGCCGGAGGCGGTACCGAAGAAGCCCAAGTAATAATAACCGGTGGTAATACTCATATTGGAAATGCTATAACCCCGTCCGTCAAAGTTCCCTGCAAACTTGGTGGAATTTTCGTCTGCGTCGTTATTGCCGCCAATGGGCGTCCATTCACGGGATTCCAAGTCAATGTCATTCCCGAGATACAGAGTCTGCCCCTTGAAATCCGTCTGCCCGCTGCAAACCATGTAAGCCACCAGACGGAGCTGAGCGGAATTTGTCAGCACCAGATCCTCCGGCAAGGTGGTATCACACTGCCAGGAAAGGACGGGGTAGCCATCGTTCTCCCACTCGCAGTCGTAAATAAAGCCTGTCCCCAGATCCACTGCGGAGCTCACAAGCTGTGCGGCAGTGAGCTTGGCATTGCCGGAATAGCTTTCCAAGGAGGAATTGTCAGTGATCTCACTGCTCTTGATAGAAGCGGTGGAACGGCAATTTTTTACCGTAATGGAGCTAACGGGATTGGAAGAGCCTGTATTGTAGAAGCCGATCATGCCTGTCTTCTTGGCGGTATCTGTCAGCTTTCCCACATGGTAACAATTTTCCACGGTGAGCTTAGTACTACTGTTGATATAGCCCACAAGCCCTCCTGCAATGGTGCCGTCGCATCTGATATTGGCATGGTTGTAGGAATTGCGAATGGTAGAGTTGCCTCCAAGCTGTGCCACAAGTCCTGCACTGGTACCTGTATAGGAGATCACATTGGCTCGGTTAAAGGAGTTTTGGATGGTCACGGAGGAGCCGTAGCCCATCAGACCTGCGGTGGCACTGCTCCCGAAGACCGTACCGCTTTCGATGCCGAAGTTTTGGATGGTGGCACCGCTACAGTGTCCAAAGAAGCCCACCCTTTCCCCGGAGGGCTCAAAGACAAAGAGATTCTTGACCACATGATCGTTGCCGTCAAAGGTACCCTTGAAGTATGTACCGGTTCCGTTCCCTCCGATGGGTTGGAAGGAGCGTCCCTTCATGTCAATATCCGACATGAGGCGGACAGTCTTGTCGGAGAAGGTCTCTCCATCGGCAACCATTTTTGAAAAGAGGCAGAGCTGTTCCAGATCATAGATCTCATATACTCCCTCTGCATTGGGGTTGAGGGTAGTATCGGAAGGGTATGCTTGCAAGAGGGAGCCTGCGTTGGAATTGCTATAGTTGGGCAAAGCCTTTCCCTTATCCGCATCGGAGAGAATGGGGGTGAAAACCACATTGATAGAGGCCTTGGTGGTATTGGTCAGCTTAATAACCAGTTTTTGGTAGCCTGTATTGGCATTCTGCTCCGAAGGACTGGGAGAAGTGGACAGAGGCTTTGCAGACATTTTGGTGAACTTCGCCTCGGTGGGATTGGATATCTGAGCCAGAAGGGTCTTTCCGTTCTTAGTCAGAGTCGCGGTCTTGCCGTCGGAGGATATTTTGATATCTGCCGTTGTATGTGCAAACCAATAGATGGTAGAGGCCGAGGAGCAGACGATCTCGTCACGGAGACGAACACGACTGCGGTTATCGAAGAGAGCAAGGGAACGAGTGGCCTTGTTCGCACCGTAGTCGTCGTATGCATCCTTCATATTGACCGTGGCATAGCCTCCGTCATAGGCACTTTGATAATCTGTGATCTGGCACTTAGCATCAAAATCCTGACCGCCGTCGGCAGAAGGGTTAATGACTATGGTGTTGTGTCCCTCTGCCCTCTTGCGGTAGTATGTCCAGCGAGTCCCGCCGTCCCCACGATCAAAATAGTTGGACACATTGTAGTTATCCTTACCCAGATCCTCGAACCACAATTCCCCCATAGCCTCCATAACAAAGGTACCGATATCAAAATCACAGTGAGAGGAAACTTGATTATAACCGGATTTAATGGCGGCATAGATCTGCCGTGCATCTCCCGGGTAGCTGCGGAAGGAGGCCACACTGACAGACTTGTCACTCATGAGCAGGTAGTCCTGCTGCATATCCTCGTTGCTCACACCCTCTACCAGCTCGGGATCGTACCACAGGAGGCAAAGGTGGTTGTCCAAGGTGAATTTAATTGCATGATTCTCCCGCTGGAAGACGGAGAGCTCCGGCATATTGTAGCGGGAAGCATACCAGTGGAGGGCCGCATTATTGTTAAACTCATTTGTGGCATCCCCGTGGTTAAAGGTATTGGTATAGCCGTTAATGGCAAGGAGAAATTTAGCAGATTCTCTCATGCCTTCCAATTCACTGAGACCGAAGTCTGTACCCAGTACGGAGTCTAAGCTACTGATTGCCATAGACAGAGAAAGGGCAACGATCAGGTAATAAGCACCTTCCGGATAAGAACCGGAGGGAGTCATGACGGAAATGGCATTGGGGAGATAACTCACAGAGTCTGCGATGGTTGCGGCGGCCTCGGAGGGATAGGACTCAAAGATAGCCAAAGCTGCAATGATCAGGCCATTGTTGCACCAGGGATTCCAGTTGCTCTGACTGGTGATTCTGGTCAAATCCGCAGTACGGGTACACAGGGCATACTTATAAATGGCCTTGGCAACGGTGCTCCGCTGAGATGCGGTCATATAGTGGTACAGCCAGTCATAGCCCAGACCTGCACCGTATGCCATCTGTCCCACATCCAGATAGTGAGAGGGATGCCAGTCGGAGAAGGAGCAGACATTCAGGAGCTCTTCCACAGCACGGTCTGCAAAACGGGCTTCTCCGTTGATCTGATAGAGCATGGCAAGTCCAACAATGCGGTAGCTTGCCCGTCTGCTGATGGTCAGAAGCTTCTTGCCGTCGGGAAACTCGTATTTACAAAGGGGCTCTGCAAGCTGTTCTTCCCCGAAGGTGTAAAGCTGTGCATACCAAACCTTCATATAAGGGTCGGTCTGTACAAGCTTACGGATGCGGTCAAAGTCTGCACTGCTTGCCATAATACGAGGATGTACTCCCTCCGAACGAGCCTCAAAGAGGCTTGTTACAGTAGAGGTAGAGGGAGCACTTGCGCCTTGTGCGGGAAGGATCGCCACCTTGGGGGCAAGTCCCAAAAGAAGTACAAGACACAGCAGGATAGAAAGAATGCGTTTACTCATAAAAAACTCCTCCGTTCTTTTTGATTTTAATCCTCAATTTTAAAATTTCGGACTCATACTTCTGGGTTTTATTTTACCAAATTATTCTTAATAAGGCAATTGTAATCATGCAAAATTTTTCAAGCAAAAAACTATGAGATAAGGAATTGACATCCGTCAACTGTCAGCTTTCCACTGTCAACTTCCGACGAAGTATCCTTCCTTGAGGTTAGCATTATCTTCATGGATTCTCTTTAACAGTAATTGCAAAATCTTCTGCGATGTGATAGCATTCGTTTTCAACGAGCCATTTCGTTAAACGAATCAATTCCTGTCTGGTGGTTTTGAACTGTTCCCGT
>JAZNYV010000147.1:0-2199 GCA_045594585.1 Faecousia sp.
CGTCCCGGCCGCTTCGACCGTCAGATCTATGTCAGTCCCCCGGATCAGAAGGGTCGTGAGGAGATCCTCCGCATTCACGCAAGGGGCAAGAACCTTGCCGACGACGTAAACCTTAAGGTGATCGCACAGGGCACCTCCGGCTTTACCGGTGCAGACCTGGAGAACCTCCTCAACGAGGCTGCCCTCCTGTCCGCTCGCAAGAATTGCCCCGTCATTACCATGGCGGCCATTGAGGATGCCATTCTCAAGGTCATCGCAGGTCCCGAGAAGCGGAGCCGTGTCTCTCTCGAAGAGGACCGCCGCATTACCGCCTATCACGAGGCAGGTCACGCCATTGCCATGTACTCCCTGCCTACCCAGGATCCCGTCCATGCCATTACCATTGTTCGCAGGGGCAATGCCCTGGGCATGACCATCTATCTGCCGGAACAGGACCGTTCTCACAGGACCCGTAATCAAATGCGGGATGAGCTGGTCTCCCTCTTAGGCGGCAGAGTGGCAGAGGCCCTGGAATTCAACGACATTACCACAGGTGCTTCCAGTGACCTAAAACGAGCCAGCTCCATTGCACGGAGCATGATCGCCCGTTTCGGCATGAGCGACAGCATCGGTGCCGTATCCTTTGAGAACGACGATGAGATCTTCGTAGGCAGAGATTATGAGCGGACCAAGTCCTACTCCGAAGAAACCGCCGCTCAGATCGACCGTGAAATGAAGGTCGTCATTGCCGATGCCTACCGTCGCTGCGAGGATATCCTCAAGGCCAACTACGGCAAGCTCCACGAGGTTGCCCAATATCTGCTGGACCATGATTACATGAGCCGCCAGCAGTTTGAGGCCTGCATGAAGGGCGAGCCCATCCCCGAGACCCGTGAGCCCCTGTTCCAAGCCATCCCGGAAGCTCCCAAAGAAGCTCCCAAGGACACTCCCTCAAAAGGAACCCCCCAATAAAATAACGGGCTGCCCCACAGGGCAGCCCCCCAACACGCGCTTGTAGCTCAGCAGGATAGAGCGGTCGCCTCCTAAGCGTCAGATCGTTCGTTTCCTGGAGGGGCGGAAAATTGAATAGTTTTTGTATATGTCCCGGTAGCTCAGTAGGATAGAGCGGTCGCCTCCTAAGCGACAGGCCGTTGGTTCGACTCCAATCCGGGATGCCAAAAACCCTTGCTGCAAGCCCCTTTTCGGGGTTTGCAGCGTTAATTTTTATCTTTGCACCCGATGATGGTCTGTAAATCATCGGGTGCTCTTTTATTCGCTGCACGATGAATATTTTGCTAATTGGACTCGAACGGTTTCCACAAGTTTGCTAATAAAAATCAGCGATTTGCTAATTTGATTTTAGCGGCCACTTGCGGGGGCTTGTGCGGCAATCAGCGCCGCCAGCGCACTTGCAAGCTCGGGGGATTTTTGTAACTGCTCGACCAGGCTTGCCAGGTCAAGGGTTGCGGGTGCCGTTTCCTTCGGTTCAGCCGGAGGACGAACGTCTCTCAGATCGGGGTTGGAGTAGAAGGCGGTCTCAAACTTTTGCGCATTGACCTTTCTATCTTCATCCAGGATATGAGCGTACACGCTTGTTATCATATCGATCTCTGCGTGGCCCGTATCGCCCTGTGTGGCCTTCAGATCGCCGTGGTTGAGCTTTAACTTGTATGTGGTACTGGAATGACGGAGAGAATGAAAGACTACCCTGGGCAGTCCTGCTTCTTCACGGAGCTTTGAAAACTCCTTCAGGATGATACGATCCTCACAGGGTCGACCGTTGGGCAGCGCCACCACCAGATTGAAGTCCTGATACTCGTCGCCCAGGAAACTTCTCAGCTCGTCCTGGGACTTTTTCCATTCCCGTAGGATATAGGCAAGGGTTTTCGGCAGCCATACCTTACGGATATCACCGATGATCGGGTTGATGTAGTTGGCAATCAGGGCCGTTTGGCTGTCATACATGGAGACGCCCCACTTCTTTTCCCCGTAGAGGGATACGAAGTCATATAGAAACTCGGATATCTTCTGATTGCTCGGAGGAAGGAAGGTTCCGGTGTGCTGCTGATTTTCAATCTCAGCCTTGCGCTTCAGGGCCTCCTTATGGGTACGCCAGGTTTCCCACTTCTGTTTGGTTTCGCCGTAAGTCGGATCGTAGCCATGTCGTTCTGTGTGCCAAGGAGTTGTCACCTTAACTTGTCTTCCTAAGACCGCTTGGCC
>JAZNYV010000148.1:0-12077 GCA_045594585.1 Faecousia sp.
CTCATCGTAACGGCAGGTTTTATCGCCCTCAACAATGTCGCTCAAATCCCGTGGAACACCATGGAGTACCTCTGGTACACATGGCTCCCCTGCTGTGCCATGACATCTGCCTTTTGCTACGGCATCACCGCCAAACGGAGCGGCGGCAGCATTCTCATTTCTACCGCCTTTTTCGTCCCCATCCTGTACTTCAGTACAAAATATGCCCTTCCCTTTTCATCAATGAGGCAAGGAACTGTCCCCTGTCCCGGAGATTAAGCTATGAGGCTGTGGCGGTTCGGGGGGTATCGTTCTGGGGGAGCTGGGCGGTGCGGATGGGGAAGGAGCCGGTGCCGTCTCCTACCACCTGGCGGTATTCGTGGGCAAGGTGTGCCCAGGTCTTTTTGTCCAGGTCTCCTGTTTGGGGCAGGCCTGCCTTATCCTGGAACCATAGGATGGCGGCGGCAGTGGGAGGGTCTAAGGTCCCTGTAATGGCGAAGGGGGGCAGATCCTCGTAGAACTGGCCCAAGGCTGTCAGGGCACCCTGGATCACGTAGAGGTGGATATTATCCGAGCCCTTCTCAATGACCTGGTTGGGCTGGAGCACCAGGTACAGGGGGTGGGCCTTGCCTAAGAGGAGCTGTTGCTCCTTGTAGGCACTGCGGACAGCCTGCCAGGTCTCTAAGTCCGTCTGTCCCGTCGGAGGCAGACCTCGGCTCCGCTGGAAGGCTTCTACAGCGGCGGCGGTCTCCTTGCCGTACAGGCCGTCATAGCCTAAGGACAGGGTGGGGTCTATGAGACGGAGCATTTCCTGCAGGTCTGTAATGGGTGTGGATTCCGGTTGCTTGGCGACTCTCATGGGTCCCTCCTTATGATCAAGAATAATCCGTGTCTCCCGGACGGAGCGGAGTTCCGGGGAATTGGCCTACGAGCTGTCTCGTGGCAGAGGCAATGGCGGCAGACCGATCATAGAGAGCCTGCCATGTGGCAGGACCTACGATGCCGTCTGCAGTGAGCCCTGCGAAGGTCTGGAAGGCTCTGACCGCCTCCAGGGTTCGGGGGCCGAAGATGCCGTCCTCTTGGATGGGTGGAATGCTGTCTACATATTCAGACAAGACCCGGAGCATGAATTGGAGCTGACGGACGGATTGCCCGCGCTCTCCCTCTTGGAGCTGTCCCGGATCCTGCCAGGAGACGGCATAGAAGGTCTGCCCCTGGGACTCCAGCTCCGCAAGGGAGTTGACCCCTACGTAGAGCCGTACCAGGCGGTACCAGGTGGCCTTGCCGATAACACCGTCCTCTGTAAGACCGAAGATCCGCTGGAAGGTCCGTACCGCATTCTCCGTCTGAGGGCCGAAGATCCCGTCAACGGAGGAGATCCTGGGGATGGCAGGGTAATTCCTGCCGATGCGGTTGAGCATGACCTGTGCCCGTACCACATTAGGACCCCTGGAGCCGCTACGCAAGGGTGTGCCGGGGTAGGAGGGGGTGTAGCCGCGGAGCGGGGCATCTCTGACGATCTCGATATTATTGCCGTAGTAGTTCCTAAGGATCTGCAGGAAGTTCTGTCCCTGCTCTGCAAGGCGTTGGGAGCCCCATTGGCTCAGACCCTCGCAGGTGACGGTGGTGCCGTTACAGAATTTGGCAGCCAGTGGCTCTACGAAGCCGGGTCTGCGGAGGTAGTCGTTAAACAGGGTGTCCACAATACGGGACACGGAGTCGAAGTAGTTCCGCCCGTTGATAAACTTCTGATCAATGGCGGTGGAGGAGGTAATGTCGAAGTCGTAGCCCTGGGAACGGTAGAACTCCGTATAGACCCGATTGAGGGCGAAGGAGATTATAGCCAATATGTTGGCGGTGAGGGCTGCCTCCTCCCAGGTGGGATAGATCTCGCTGGAGGCTACGTTCTTCACGTAGTCGATAAAGGGCACCGTCACATTGGGAGCAGGGGTGGAAGGTCCTGCCAAATGTACGGTGATATTCCGTGGGATATAGGGTGTTACCGTAACCATATTACAGCTCCTGGGGAGTCACGGGGAAGACCTCCGTGAGATTCCAATATTGGGGACGCTCCTCAATGGGGATCAGAGGAACGTTCTGCTCCGATATGATACCGGGGAAGATCTGTGCATTCTCAATCAGGACCCGTTCATAATCCGGGTGATCTACCGTAATATCCACATTGGTATAGGGACCGGGAGTCCCCGGTGACTGACTGCCTCCCTTGTCGGGAGCAGGAATGGTGAGCACAGGGATCAGACCGCTCTCGTCTGTGATCCGTGTAGCCAGGAGCCGTGACCCGGAGGCTCCCGGCTGTGTCACCGTGACCGTAGCATCCTCTACGGGAAGCTGGGCATCGGATGTGTACACCCGTACCCTGAGAAAACCGTTGCTTGCCATAAAGCACCTCCTTACCATTAGCCTATGCAGAGACAGGAGGAAAGGTGACAGACAGAAGGGGGGGGAATCCCGATTTATGGAGCTGTTCGATTCCCGTACCATGCAACATATCATCGTACAAGGCTGTCGCAGGGCAAGCTGAGGGCAGCTTGCCCTACGGGATAGTGCGTGATTTGGTGGTTTATGCTTTTTCAAATAGCTCGATTAATCGGAATTATGTGTTAATGAGACAAGGAACCGTCCCTAAGGGGAGGAACGAGAGATCTTCGGGGGTGTGACAAGGGGACGGGGCTGCGGTCATAACGTAATATGATAGCTAAACCGGCCCCTTGGCACACTTGCTGAAAATTTTGTAAGGAATTTGAAAATAGGGTATTGTGTTTCGGATGAAAATGTGGTAAAATAAAGTAGACTATATATTATCATGGATTATCCAACATGATTTTGGGAATAACTGGTAATTTTTAACTTTTGCGTGTTATTTCCAATCAGGACGGAGGGTCTGTGATCGGAGAGGAATTGAGGTGTAAAATGAAAAAATCCTACGAAAAGCCCATGCTCCTGTGCGAGGAGCTGCAGCCGGAGACCATGCTCTGCGGCTGTGATGTCCGCAACCCCAAATGGAGTGACCTGGAAATGTGCGGTTACCCCATTACCATCCCCGGCACTTCGGTGTCTGTCCGTCTCTTCGGTGAGAACTGGACTGACTGTGACATGAACTCCGAGTCCTTGGCGGGGACCGATTACTATATGTGCTTCTACGGTCCCGGCACAAGCATCTTTTCTTCGTAATGTATTTTTTGTGAAAGGAGTTATTTTAATGAAAAAGAGTCAATTTGCACGTTCTCTTGTGGCACTGATCTTAGTACTGGCTTCTCTGATCAGCATCGTCCCGGTTGTATTTGCCACCGAGGAAGCGGGTGAGCGTGAGTCTGTTGAAGTAGATCTTAACGATTATTTCACAGAAGAAGAGGAGACTTCGGAACTCGAACTTGACCAGACAGAGATTGACGAGCCTGAGACAGAGGAATACATCGTCCCTGAGCTGGAGGAGCTGCTTGCTCTTAATGATCGGGATTATGATACGGATGTGATTCCTGAGTATGATCCTGTGACTAAGGATGTACGCGGTCCCAATTACGTATTCCTGGACTTTATGGTCGGCAGTGCGTCCCGTAACTTTAACTGGCAGATCAAGTCTGATGCGGGTTCTGCTACAGAGAAGAATACCGATTCCAACCGTTATTTCGCTGCGAATATTCAGGGCCAGCTTGCTGTTGATATTGCCGGCAGCGACGGTCGTGTTTATATGCCTATTGAGACTCATGACTCCGGTCTGGAGCGTTTGGGCAGCTATGTGTTACAGAGTGGTGACATCATTCAGGTCCGCATAGGCTCCGTTCACGATACAATCAATGATGGCTTTACCTCTGACGGAACGAGTACGCTCTCCAGCTATTTCGCCATCCGTACCAGTGCTGACAAAACAGCATGGCAGAGCTGCGGTAACGCTAATTTGGTCAAAAAGACCGGTGGTCAGACCCTTCAATTCAAGGTTGCAAGCGGTCAGGTGGGCAAGACCCTTTACGGTGTACGTTGGGATCCTTCTCAGTCTGATATTGCGGAGACCCGTTTTTATATCGATTACATCTATGTAGGCCCTGCCGCTTCGGCTCCCGTTTCTGTACAATTTTTTAACCAAAACGGCAGTGGATATTCCGGCGGCTACGGCTACGTAGGCAAGGGCAAGAAGCCTATGGATTGGAATCACGGACAGACTGATTCCGAGACAACTACCACTCAGTCCATTTGGGGCTGGACAGTACACCAGTATAAAGACGGTGCATGGGTAGACCTTAAGACCTTTATTACGGATCCCTCTACCATGGCATTGAATTATAATACCAGATTCTATTTAAAGCAGGTTACCATCCGCAAGCAGACCCTTTCTTCTACCCAGGTTGCAGATAACGGTGTAAGCACCGATGATGATAAGTATACTCTTACCATTGACGGCTTCGACACCGCCGAGATGGAGCTGGGCAGCTACGGCAAGCCCATTGACCTGAGTATTGTTCTCGACCGTTCCGGCTCCATGGCTGACATCGTAGCCAGTTCCACCACTTGTACCACGTATGCCCAAGTCAAGACGAAGCTTGCCGAATTGGATATGAGAAAGTGGCCGGGCTATTACCGTGCATCCTTCTGGCGCAGGAAAAAGTCTGACGGTGGCTCCGGTGCTGCAGCATACATTTATACCATGCCCCTGCGTTACCACAGAGGCCAGTGGCAGATGCTGGTGGTCAAGAGCAGTTGCAACTGCAACAGTGGTTATCATGACTCCTATGGAATTTATACATATCTTAGCTCTGGTATGCAGTATTGCTCCCATACGGGCTGGGTCGATATGGAGACAGCCTTTAATCTATTCTGCGATTATCGTGATCTTGCGGGCTATTCTACCGGTATGAAGATCGGCGTCAGTCGTCTGGGCAGAACACAAAGTGCTATCTCCGACCTGCTGGTCAAGCTGTATCAGAGCAATGTGAACCTGCCTAAGAACACCAATCACACTGTTTCTATTGTTAGCTTCGGCTCTACAGTCTTTGGTGCTAACTATCCCTACTACGACCAGAACAGTAAGTGGAAGACATCTAATAATATGGACCTGTGTAAAGCATCTGTAGCTTGGACCTACAGCAATTACGAAGCCATGCTGCGTTGCATCAGAGATCCTTACGTTCATGGTTCTACCAGAACAGACTCTGCATTACAGGTCCTGTCCGGTGAACGCAGCTATCATGAAAAAGAGGCAGGACAGTCTGCGACTACTTTTACAAAGACAGATTTTATTCCTGCGAATAGTTCAAGCAGAAAAAAGGTCGTCTTGATCCTGACGGACGGATGTCCCACCAACAGATCCGACGGCAGATTCGTGAACGACATTGCCACGGATGCCATCGATGCATCACGGAGGTTCGGTAATAACAATTACACCACGGTCTATACAGTGGGTATTCTTACCGGTCTGGATGCCAGTACATATTATAAATCTGCCTGGTCTCAAGAGGACGAGGAGTCTGATACAAAGTGTACCCAGGCTGAACGATGCAACAACTTCCTGAATTTGCTGTCCTCCAGATATAAGGCAGCTACAGCCTACAATGAAGCCGGAACGAAAACTGCGGGGGACTATTTCTTTGCAGGTACCTCCGCAGGTGGCAGTATAGCGACTCAGTTGTCCACCCTTTGGGATAGTGAGGCTCCCTCTCTGAAGCCCTCGGGCAAGAGCGGTCCTGCATCCCTGTGGCTCTATGAGGAATTCAGCAGAGAATGGAAGCCGGATCCCACACGACCGGTCAGAATCTATGCCGCCCCCTACACAGGCAACGGTACCTATGGCGACAAGGTGCTGATCGGTGAGCATGTTATTAGCTCCTGGACTACCGATCAGGTCATTACAGGCAAGGGCTACAAGCTCCATATTACCGCTTTTACGGATACGCAGAAATTCGCCTATACCCTCCAGTGGCAGGATGCGAAGAAGGCTTTCCTCCGTGAGACTGAATTAGATCTGGGCTGTGCGGCTACGCCGATCTCCGGTACTCTCAATACCAAGAAGGGCTATAAGGTATTCCTTGAAATGCCTATCGAGGTCGATCGCAACAACACCATGGGCGGCAATAATATTCCCCTGACAGTTTCTGCAAGTGGTTGCTATCAGGCAAACAGTGCTGCAGATACTGCAAAGGGATCCAAGCTCTTCAACTACGCCCAGCCTAATGCCAATGTGTTCTGTACTGTTGGTGCAGATTGTTATGACTACTTTATTTCCTTAGAAGATTATGTGGCCCTGTTCAATAATAACACGGGCAAGCTGCAAACCATCCTTGACAGCATGGTCCGTATGCCTGATAATCTAAAGCCGGCCAACGATAAGGGCTTGTCTAACCTGGATTATGTCAGTTTTGATGTCCATCTTAAGGCTCCCGACGGTACCACTATGATCCACAAGGCCGCTGCTCTCCACGGTACGACTATGACTACCAATATCGACACGGTAGAGGATGCTCAAGCGAACTTGTTACAGGATCAGATGTTTACGTTGGTTGCTGTTATGGAGAATGCAACAAGCAATACCGACTCCTTTGGCAGAGCACCTTATCCCAATGTAAACACTACACTCTATCCCACCTACTACGTACCTAAGTTCGCAGTGGTGGACTACGGTGACGATATCTGCGTACCTATGGGTATGGAGGGACAGAACCACAGCCGTATCAGCGGCCTGCCTGCAGGAGCATTGGATACCGCTACCAATGAGGTTAAGTTTGACGATGGCGGTGTATTGGTCAATGAAGTAACCTCCTTGCCCTACACCTACACCACGGTGAACACCCCCAAGGGTGAAAGCTCCAATGTGGTTGCACGTGAGGTCATCATTCTCCCCGGCAACGTGGTTACCTATGATGACGACGTGCTGACCTATGCAGGTGCCGCACAGCTCAGCTCCAAGACGGAAAAGTGGACCAGCAAGATCACCGGCAAGGAGAAGAGCCGCACCATTATCGAGAACCGTGTTGCATGGTCCACCCTGGGTACCAAGACGGATATCGTCCAGACCTACGACAACACCACCTCCCACGGCGGCTATGATGCCAAGTATGCCACCACCGGCTACTTCCACGGCTCTACCATGGTTGCAACTGTCGGTGAGACCAGCACCTATGATACAGACGGAGAGCTGATCGAGAAGGTCTCCAACTCCACTGCACAGACCCAGTTCACCTTCAAGGGAACAGGCTTCGAGGTGATCTCCCGTACTACCATGGATTCCGGCGTCCTCTTAGCCGAGGTATTCTCCGGCACCTCTATCGGTGCCGATGCCACCCCCGTAAAGAGCATCCTGTGCAACACCTATCTGTCCACTGCTGACTACAACCAGGCACCTGTTATCCGCTGGACCGGGGATTACGGTGATTACACCGTAAGACTGACAGCTTATTACAATGTAGCCTTTGCCTTCCGTTCTGCCAAGGACGCTGTTACGGAGGAAGAGGCCAGAGCCATCCTGGGCTACGATGACAGTGTGGACTTCACCTACATCGCATCTAAGGACCCGGGCACCTCTGAACGCGGCTTGGTTTCCTCCTACAATGTTTACGTAGACGGCATCCGTGTCTTTAACCCCTTGAATACCGGCACAGAGATGACCCGGAACATCTACAGCCTGTCCCAGGAGGGCTACGCCAGCTTCGGCGATATTCAGAACATCGTTCTGGACGCCACCACCTGGAAGGGCGGCACTGCAAGCGGTATGCTGTTCTTAGCTGACCGCAACAGCAATATCGGCAACAATGCACAGGATGAGCAGCTCAGCAGTGAGATCGGCTTCCCCCTGTTCATGAACGGCACGCTGTCCTACGAGAAGGTAGGGGAAAAGACCTACTTCTTAGATCAGAGCGGCAACCGCATTAAAGATCCCGCAACCGGCTGCGAGATTTACAGCGTATGCGAAAACGGCAGCTACAAATACCGTGTCGACAAGGCTTCCGGCTCCAATCCTTACACCTCTCTGAGCCGTGACTATGTCCGCAGCGTACTGGTAGATTACAGCGGCTACTTCTACAACAAGATCTACCGAAGCTACGGCGCCAAGAACGAGGTCCAGCTTCAGAACGGCCAGGGCGTTGCCTTCGCCGCGGATGCAAGTGCACTCCATCTGAGCCTGAAGTCTGCTAACGGCACTGCCGTTAAGGTCCAGGTTTGGGACGGCTCCGCCTTCGTAGATTACAAGGATCCTAAGGGCAATACTCCCTTGACCGCACTGACCTCCACTACGGAGATGTTCTTCGACTTCTCCCAGTACAAGGGAACGGTCATTATTAAGAACGCCGGCTCCGGCATCCTGTCTATTTGCCAGGCTAAGTATGTTGAGGACGGTGCATCCTCCATGGGTATTTATGTAGATAATACCCTAGCTCTGGCTGCTATGAAGGCCTTTGACGAGGCACAGCCCGCTGTTACCCTGGATAGCCTCAAGCTGTCCCACTCCCTGAATCTCCGCAGCAATATCGGCATCAACTACATCCTGCCCAAGGCTGCTATGGCAGACTTCGACCACTATGCACTGACCTGCACTGTGGGACAGGAGACCTTCACTCTCACCGGCACAGAGAATGGGGAGATGATCTACTTCACCCTGGACTGCCTCACTGCCGCCCAGATGAACGACAACGTCACCGCCGTCCTCACCGCCACCAAGGGAGAGGAGACCTACGTATCTCCCGTAGACGACTACAGCATTGCAAGCTACGCCTTTACCATGATGAACAAGGAGGGCGTCTCCCAGGCTGTTAAGACCCTGTGTGCAAGCCTCCTGCGTTACGGTGCGGCTACTCAGACCTTCCTGGGTAAGACTGAGTCCGGTCTTGCTGACGAGGAGCTGACTGCAGAGCAGCGAGCATGGCTCTGTGACCTTGAGTCCGTGGTGCTGAATGATAACTTCGCCATCCTTGAGGATATGGCAGAGCCTATGGTTACCTGGTTCGGCAAGACCTTGGCTCTGGACAGCACCGTAGCTGTCAAGTTAGTGGTAGATGCCTCTGCTTATGCAGGGGATCCTGCAGAGCTGGAGCTCCGTGTTGCCTATACCGACATCGACGGTGAGGCCAAGGAGCTGACCCTGGCTCCCACGGTATACAATGCAGACAAGAGTCTGTACCTCTTCACCCTGGATCGGCTGGATGCGGCCGATCTGAGAGCTGTGCTGACCTGCCGTGTATTTGCAGCAGGGGAGGCCGTATCTCAGACCATGACCTACAGCGCAGACTCCTATGGCACCGGCAAGACCGGCACCCTCTTAGATCTGTGCAAGGCCCTGTTTGCCTACGTTGATGCCGCCAAGGCCGTGTTTGCAAACTGATCCTTCATCCATAGCACCCGGGAGGGACGCAAAAGCGTCCCTCCCTTTTTCCGTTGCGACGGGGCAAATTCCAATTTATGGAGCTATTCGATTCCCGTACCATGCAACATATTATTGTACAAGGCTGTCGTAGGGCAAGCTGCCCTACGGGATAGTGCGTGATTTGGTGGTTTATGCTTTTTCAAATAGCTCGGCAAATCGGAAGTTATCGTACCGGTCATGGTTTCTGATCCCAGGGACAGCCTTCCTCGACTGTCTGTGGTCGGGGGGATAATAAGGTAGGACAGCCGGGGACGGCTGTCCATACGGGGAGGTACGAGAGATCTACGGGGTGTGACATGGGGACGGGTCTGCTATCACATTTCCATGTGACGGCGGACCCGTCCCCTTGTTTCTCATTGAGTCACAGGTAGGTTTTGAGCGTGTCGATGTTGGCTTGCTCTGTTTGGAGGAGGCGGTTGGAGAGGGTGGAGACCTTGGGGTCCAGGACGCCCAGGGTGCGGTTATTGTGGATGGATTTGATCATTCCACGGGTGTTGCCCTGCATCATGAGCTCTGCGATTTTGGCATTGGGATCCGGTGCCATGCGGATCTTCATCTTGGCGGACATGGAGGAGCCTAACTTTGCCATGGGGTTGACGTTCTGCACTTTGCCCCCTCGGTCCTTTAGGAGGGAGTCTGCCTCGTCATAGATCTTCTCGTATTCCGAGAGCTGACCCTGCAGTTCCCTGTACAGGGCAGGATCTCCCGTTTCCTCCATAACGGAGCGGATGCCGTAGGCACCCATTTCCGTGGTCTTACGGATAGAATTCAGCATTTGGGTATCGTTTGTCATATTGCTTCACCTCGGTATAGATTTCCACGGATTTTACAGAAATATTACAGATTCTCATTGACATTTTGTTGAATTTGAGCTATAATCAATGTGTATTCCTTCGTGAGGGTCTCATGGCTTTCTGTAAAGGGAGATTAGTTGGTACATTATTGCAATAAAGGAGAATTTATTATGCATTATACTTTGAACGTTGCCGGCATCAGCCGAGACCTGCCTATCTGCAAGGTCAGTGACGAGCTGTACATTGGTGCCTTTGTCATCTTCGGTGATGTGGAGCTGACGGTCAAGACCGCCGGCGCCCTCCTTGCCAAGGCCCCGGAGTATGACTACATGATCTCTGCAGAGGCCAAGGGCATCCCCCTGGTCCATGAGATGGCACGTCAGAGCGGCCAGAACAAGTACTTCCTGGCTCGCAAGGCTCCCAAGCTGTATATGTCCGGGGTCTTCGATGTTAAGGTCAACTCCATCACCACTGCCAAGGAGCAGCACCTGTATCTGGACGTAGCCGACGCCGAGATCATGAAGGGCAAGCGGATCCTTATCGTTGACGACGTGATCTCCACCGGTGAGTCCCTGGCTGCTATTGAGAAGCTGGTCCTTGAGGCAGGGGGCATCGTTGCCGGCCGTATGGCCATTCTTGCCGAGGGTGACGCTCAGACCCGTGAGGACATCATCTACTTAGAGAAGCTGCCTCTCTTCAACCCCGACGGCAGTGTTAAGGCATAAGGGATCATTCTGTTATAAATTCGTGGCGAACAGAGACAACCTCTCTGCTCGCCACCTTTTTTAGCTTACTTCCGATTCTCGTTGCTGTTACGGTTGTTGTTCTGCTGGTTCTGATTCTCCTTGCGGTTCTCGTTACGGTTCTGATTGTTGTTCTGATTCTTGTTTTCCATGGTTCTGTTCTCCCTTCATCATTGCGGTCACGCCGCTGTCAGTAGTATGCCCACAGGGAAGAGCGGTATGAGAGGAAAGTTTTTCACAAAGTGGTAAACTCCGATTTATCGAGCTGTTTGAAAAAGCACAAACCACCAAATCACGCACTATCCCGTAGGGCAGCTTGCCCTACGACAGCCTTGTACGATGATATGTTGCATGGTACGGGAATCGAACAGCTCCACAAATCGGAATTTTTGGGTTATTTGTCCTTGGGGCGGAAGAGGAGGGCGGTGAGGAGGCCGAAGGTGATGGCGGCGCAGATGCCTCCGGCGGAGGCGGAGAGGGCTCCTGTGAAGATGCCTAAGAAGCCCTTGCTGTTGACGGCTGTGCGGACACCCTTGGCAAGGAGATGTCCGAAGCCTACCAGGGGCACGGTTGCTCCTGCACCTCCGAATTCCACCAACCGTTCATAGATCCCCAGGCCTCCGAGGATCACACCCATGATCACCATTCCCACTAAGATCCGTGCAGGGGTCATCTTCGTCCGATCAATAAGGAGCTGTCCCACGACACAGATCAGTCCTCCCAATAGAAATGCCTTAATATAGTCCATAGCCTGTTCCTTTCATAACTTGTAATTTAGGATATGGGAGCGGTGGTGAGCTCTACGGCGTGGCAGATGGAGGGGATGGATTCCCCCTGCTGGATGGAGGTGGGGGACAGGAGGGCTCCCGTTCCGCAGAAGAGGATCCGACCCAGCTCACGGCGGCGGAGCTTGCCCAGGAGATAGCCGCAGAGGACGGAGGCACTGCAGCCACAGCCGCTGCCGCCGCAGTGGACGTCCTGCTTCTCCCTGTGGAAGATGAGGATGCCGCAATCAGTGAGTCTGTCTCCCGGGTCTATGGCTTCCTGCTTCAGCAGCTCCCGTAGGGCAGACAGCCCCAAGGCCCCTAAGTCTCCCGTTACAATGAGATCGTAATCAAGGGGTGTCCTGCCCGTATTTCTCAGATGGGTGACGATAGTCTCCATGGCCGCAGGTGCCATGGCGGCTCCCATATT
>JAZNYV010000149.1:0-5782 GCA_045594585.1 Faecousia sp.
GAACCGTTGACTGCAGTGAGGAGATCCTTCCACTGGTCGTTACCGTAGGTATAAGACTTGGTGGTGCTGCCTGCGGTCTCGGAAAGAATGTTGCCGGCAGTATCGTAGGTGTAGGTGTAGGTTGCGGTAATGTTGGACTCGACATCCCCGGTGCCGTCGTAGCGCTTCTCCTGTGTAAGCTGATTCTGGGCATCGTAGGTATAAGCATAGAGGAGGTTGTGATTCCCCTCTGCCTGTCGGATCTCCGTAATATTGCCCACTGCATCATAGACATACCTGTAGCCGACCATAAGTGCCCCGGAGGCATCCCGCATATTGCGGTATTCTACCCGGGTGGAGGTCCGGTCACCCTCTACACTATGATAGGCATAGGCAGTCTTAAACAGTTCTTCACCCAGGCTATTCTTTACGGTGGCGGCATTAGTACGCTTGAGGTGGTCCAGGGTATAATAGATATACTGACCGTTAGAGGTGCGGAAACGGCTCAGGTGTCCATCTCCCTCTGCACCGTCGTCGTACAGACACTGCTCCATATGGGTCCTGCCATCCATAAACCACTTCTGACTATAGGGGCGGCCATACTGATCGTAGGTATGCTCCGTCCTAAGAGACAGACTGTTGGCATTCCACTGACTGCTGCGTACTACGCGGCCACTGCTGTCGTACTCTACGAAATAGGAGGCATCTACAGAATTGCCGGTACCGTAGGTGATCTTGGACAAGGCTCCGTCTGCGGTGTAGTAATAATGTACAACTCGTCCGTCATCATTATACACCATTTTAGTCAGCCTGTCAAACTCATCGTAAAAATAATCTACATAATCACCGTTCCCGTAGGTCATTCTCTTTAAATTGCCCCCCTCAGTGGGAGCATCGGGGTTCACATTCTCATAGCTATAGGATGCCAAGGGAATATTCCCTACAGAAACAGAGGAAGATTGTCCCCAAAGGTTAAAGTCAAAGTTATAGTACTGATAAGACCAGGGACCTCCGTCCACTTTCGTCTTCCGTTCCAGTTCTGTGACCTGCCCATTGCCATAGGTGAGGCCAATGGATGCCACGTCGGTGATCCAGGTCGTGTCCGGTCTGCTGTTCGTAGGATCATAAGAATGGCGGACAGTAATATTATTGGCATCCGTTACAGAGGCAAGGGTGCCGTCGTAGGTATTATAGGTATAGAGTGTCTCCTCCTTAAATTGGTCCTTGGTCATTGCGGTAAAATTACCGTCCGAGGTAAAGGTCGCTTCTTCGGCAATATATTGGGTAGTGCTCGTGCCGTTGGCGTTCTCCTTGATCCCCTGTGTAGTTACGGATCTTACGTTGCCGTCAAGCTCATAGTCATAGTTGGTGGTAACGCCGTCCATAGCAGCTGTTTGGACGGAGTGTTTGTCATTATAGGTATAGTCGGTAATATTGCCGTTAGGTGCAACATATTGGGTCAGATCTACACCGGTATAGGTGCCGGTTGTGGTTCCTTTATCCGTGGACGTGGCTGTTGTGGCATCCCCGTTGTCGTTGTAGTCATAAGTGTAGACGGGAACAGCTCGGAGGGATATGTTATCGAAGATAACAGAATTGAGATTCCGATCATAGGCGGCTACTACATAAGCATGGGTAATGGTCACAGATTTATCACGCTTGCCTTCTACAATTCCCTGCCTATATTGCCAGTCAGTGTAGTAGGGGTCAAAGGAGAAGTAGCAGGGCTCCGAGGTGCCGTCACTGTAGTACAAACGGATCATTAAAGAGAAGAAGGGGCGGTCCACTTGGTCAATGGACGTCGCACTGTCGGGCTTGGCGTTTGCCTTTGCCCAGCCGGAGAGAAGGAAGCCTGTGTTGCCGGGGAGATTCAGGTGCACGGTCTGATTGAGGCGAATGGTATCCTGGGGGCCTTGGAACCTGACAGCATTGGCACCGAACAGGGTATCGTCGGCTTCCATATCGGAGATGCCGGTATAGCTCCATTCATTATAGATTAAGCTACTGCCGCTATAGTACCGGTTCTCAAAGGAACCGTTTTCTACCAGATTATATGCGGAAGCGGTATCAGACTGTTCTAACTGGATGCAGTCAACATATATGTTGCCTGTGATCGTTCCCTTCTTTACAACCGCTGCTCGACAGGGGGTAGTACTCGAGGGCGTGTAGGTTACAGTAAGACGAGTCCATCCGTTATCGATACCCTGGGTGGAGTAGCTGAGCTTCTCACTCTCAGCCTCAGCACTATTGTCAAAAAGGGGTAAGAATGCAAGAGAAACTCCGGCATTCGTGTCGAAGGTGGTCCCTGCCGGGATCTTAAAATAGGCAGATAAGGAGTAGGTCTTTCCCGCTGTTAGTGTCACCTGCTGATACAGGGGCTCTGCAGAGGTTAGGAGGAAAGCTTTGTCTCCCATGTAGTGCTCTGTGGTTACAAAACTTGCATTGAACCAGGCTTCTGTTCCATTCTCTCCACTGCCGTCATACAGGAGATTGACCCCTTGCATTCCGGCAGAAGCGGAGGCAATTAGTCGATTGTTCTTCTTGCTTACCCCGGAGTTCTCCGTGTAATCGGCTGCTCCGGCACCAAGAATCTCCGTTTCGTTATAGTTAGCAGTGTAGCTCCCTACAGTCCTGCCCTCGTGGTCAAAGATCTTAACGAGGACAATGTCGTCTGTGGTAGATTCCTCATTCAGATCTCCGTAGGCATCCATGTACGGCTCTCCGTCCTTGCCGTAATAGCGATAGGCGGTTTTGGAATGGGATCTCTTGTGAGCATGGTATTTTACACCATAGACAGGGGTAGAATCCGAGAGAGCGTACTCATAGAAACGAGACACCTTCCTGTCATAGCTGTAGGTAAATTCCATTCCGTAGTCGGCTTCACTATCGTATACCCGGCGGAGTCGATAAGCATTATTGTATACGGTATCGTCATCTTCGGGCATAAAATAGGAGTACTCCATTCTTGCCTCATCGGGGAAGGAAATAGAGGTGAGCATTTGGGGATTTTCTTCATTATCGTAGCCCAAGGTAACCGTTCTTTTCCCATATGTCGAACTATCGGTCCATTTGCCAATGATCCCGGAAAGGAAATGCTGAGAGTCATATTGGAACTGCAAAAGCAGCTCCGGGGTGCCGGCCCCCAGGTTCTTACGATAGACAGCCGTAAGACTATTCGCCCCGGTGCCGGAGGGCTTCCAGTTGTTGTTTGTTTCACTATAGCTATGATTGTTATAGCAGTAATACAGAGCGTTTCCGTAAGGATCCCGTTCCTCTGCAATATATCCGGATACAAAGATACAGGTATAGCCCGTATCATTGGTCATGGTATAGGTGGTGCCGGATTTTGTCAGCTTCAACCCCAGTCCGTCTTCATCATAATATCCGTCCGTGTAATAGCGGAAGTAATGTTCAGTTCCGTCAGAATCGGCAAAGATCAAATAATCCGTGTCACCAACCCTATTCTCCACCACAGTCTGCTGGGCTGACAGCTTCCATCCCTTTCCCAATCCCATGCTATCGTAGTTCCGGGTATTCACATGATTCGAGGTTCCGGTAAACTCATGGGCAGCCAAGGAGGTATTATAGATCAGAGACAGGCTAAAGGGCATAACATTGCTGGGGAAGGAGAACAGAGGGACAACATGGGTATTATCCAGAGTGTAGTCACTGATATAAGAGGTACCTGCACGCCCCACTGCAAGGGTCTGATAGGTATACTTGTTCTCAACGCCTCGGGTGTTACGGTAGGAGATCTTCATGCGAGGCTTGCCGGAGGTATAGGTAGTATTCCCAGCCCCTCTGAATGCAGCCCGGGATCCCACAGAGGTTTCATCATTGTCGGTAACGACCCTAAGTGCAATACCCAAATTCTCACGGTTATTCTCACTGTCGTACCACTTAAAGGCCAAGGTGGTAATATCCCAGCTCACATAATCTCCGGCAGTTTCGCTACCTAACGTCTGTTTGTCTAAAATCACATCGTCAATGGTAGTGGTTCCGTTTGTAGTCTGGGTCCAAGTCAAATTATCTGCCCAAGTTTGCCACTGGGATGCTTCTGCGGTTCCATCCAAACTACCTGCCTTTGTTACTTCGTAGGCACCAACCTCAATGTCTGCATTGGGAGTTCGGTAGGTATGTAATACATGATACAGGGAAATGGTAGCCTCGTAGATCTCACATCCATCGGGAAGCTCCACCAGGTCATTTACGTGCAGGTACGTCCGGGTCAAACCATTCGAATTGCCGCTATGACCTACATAAAGGTCGGGGTTGGAGGTGTCCGGGGTGCCGGGATATCCGGTACGTACAAATCCACCACAGATCTGAGCTTCGCTTGTAGAGGTTTCCTCCACAGTAGGATCCAGGATAACGGGGAATACTCGTTCTTCTGCATTGATCCATGCAGCATCTGCAGTAACGGTTAGGACCCACTCAGACTCAACGGAGGTCAGCGTATAATAGGCATCGAAAGAATATTCGTTGTTGCTGTCAAACATATAGGGTTCCGGGATCCGATATGGTGTTTTCCCATCCGGGGTAGCAAGTAAAACACTGCCGTCTTCCTGCAAGGAAGGAGTCAAGCCCTCTGTTGCCATGCGGAAGGAATAAACATACTCTGCTTGGGGTTCGGAGATAATAATGCTTTCCTTAACGGTATTGGCGTAGTTCTCATAACGAATGTCCGCTCCGTTGATCACGTCTGCATATTCCAAAGCAGAGTAGATCTTGTCCGGCTGGGCATCGGCGAGGACAGGGTCGTCAAAGCTTTCACCTCCATCGGATGCAACAGAAAGAATTGTGGCAGGTACAATTGCAATTTCTTCCATAGAAAGATCTGCGGTAGTTCCTGTTGTAATGGAAGCGAAACTATCTGCTGTGTCAGTGGGAATAATGTCTCCCATCAGTTCAACGGCTGTAGGCTCGGAGGGGACAAGAGGAATCTCGGCATCCGGTTCCCGAACAGGAGTTAGACTGAGAGAGTAATCACCCTTTTGCACATAGAGCAGGGTTTCCGCATTGGCATCTGCGGCAAATATACGGGTACTGTCGCCATTTGTAACGGTATAGTGAGAAATGCCCTCTCCATCAAAGGTGCTTACTTCACGGAGCGTATTGTCATAGTCTACCCACTGCCCGTTTTCTTCATAGTGTATCGGAGTTCCGTATTGGACAGCAATATAAGAACCATCGTCCATGCGGAAGTGTTTCACGCTTTCCTCTCGAAGATCTTCTTCCTCGAAGAGGATTTTAGCGTTTTGGGAAGCATCCTCTTGTGTGACATCGGAGCTGTCTGCGAGGCCAATAACGTCCACATCACCGATTTCGTTGTTTTCTGCTTCTTGTGCAAAGACGGCAGAGGGAAGCAACTGTGCAAGGAGAGCTGCAATCAGCAATAGGGATAAAATTCTTCCAAAATTTTCTCTCATGTAAAAGGCTCCTTTCATTCTTATCATACCGATGTAAACTACCTCTGTTTTGGGGATCCGGAGAAACTAACCTCCTTTCCGTAGGTAAAATCATCTGAATAGGGCGGTAACTGTATATACCATATCCCCCTTCACTCATATACTGCAAAAGTTCATAAAAATATGACATCTTTTTTTCTTTTTTTGTGTTCCTTGAAAATTTTAATCATTTTTCCAAAACATACGGTATCAAGAATCGGGTAGGAGGCTACCCATTAGTTGAGTAGCCGTCCTCCCACACCACCGTACGTACCGTTCGGTATACGGCGGTTCAATCGCATAAGTGCACTTGCTCGTACCGTGTCAGGATACTGTAGTATCCTGCTCGGGCGAGC
>JAZNYV010000150.1:0-12137 GCA_045594585.1 Faecousia sp.
AGCATCCAGGATCTGCTGGCCGGTGACCTCGATGAGGCAAGCAACGTTGCCGAAGGTGTGGACCGTCTTGGTGGTCTTGTAGGAAATGTCGCCTGCATCCATGTTGGCACGGATGCCGCCGCCGTTCATAATGGCCAGGTCTGCACCCAGACCCTCGGTGACGTCGAAGAGATAGTACAGAGCGTCTGCGCAGAAGTCACCCAGGTTGGTCTCCTGCTTACGGATCAGTCTGCCGGTATCGTCGCTGATCTTGAAGTCGATGATGCTGGTAGCGATGACCTCGCCCAGGAGCTCGTCGACCTCTGCGATCCATGCGTCCTCGATAGCCTTGACTTCTTCGTCAGCCTCTGCGTACTCGGTGATGAGCTCAGTGGTAATGCCATCGGTGGTAATGGTCATCTTGCCCACAGCATCCAGGTACTGGCCGGTCTGGGTCAGGAGGACAGAATAGCCGTCCTTGTCGGTAACATACTTACCCTCAACGGTGCTGTGGCTATGGCCGTCGATGAATGCGTGGAGACCGGAGACATTGGCAATAACGTCTTCGGAATTCCAGGGATCGGATGCGGGATCGTCGCCTAGGTGACCCAGTGCAATGACGTAGGTCGCACCCTCTTCCAGAGCGGCATCAATAGCTGCCTGTACGTCTGCGTACAGTGCAGAGCCGTCGTCACCTGCGGAGATGCCGTAGATGTACTTGCCGTTCTCGTCCATGAAGTAGGCGGGGGTGGTCTTGGTGAAGGTCTCGGGAGTGGTAATGCCGATGAAAGCGATCTTGACACCGCCTACGTTGAAGATCTTGTAGGAGTCCAGAACATTCTCGCCGCGGACGCCGTCCTTCTCGTGATAGAAGTTAGCGGAAACGTAGGGGAAGTCGGTCTGACCGGTGATCTCCAGAGCACGAGCCATGCCGTAGTCGAACTCGTGGTTACCCAGAGTTGCCAGGTCATAGCCGGCAGCATTCATGAGCTCGATGATGGTGGCACCCTTGTCCATGGAGCCGTATGCGGTACCCTGGATGTGGTCGCCTGCGTCAACCAGCAGAACGATCTTGCCTTCTGCTTCCAGGTCTGCCTTCAGAGCAGCTACGTTGGAATACTTCAGGCCTTCGTTGTTGATGTAGGTGTGAACGTCGTTGGTGTAGAGGATCACGATATCCTCGGCCTCTACGGAAGGAGTCTGGGTCTTGGCATAGAAGGCCAGGCCCATGAGCTCTTCGGTAATATTGTAGTATGCGCTCCAGTTGCTGTTCTTCTCATACCACTGCATATAGTAGGGCTTGGTGGCATCGCGGTCCAGGTTTGCCAGATAGAAGGTGCCCTCGTTTGCAGCGGGGAGGAGCTGCCACTTGTAGTTGACCTCGCCTAAGGGCATGCTGGTGTAGCCGGTGCCCATAGCGATCTTCTGTCCGCCGTAGGAGAAGGTGTAGAAGTCGCCTTCCTTGCCAACAGTCCATACGATGGTGGTGTCATCGGTAACGATCTTGTCATCTGCGGGAGCAACCGTTACGCCCTTGTTGTAGTGGCCGGTGTACTCGCCGGAGAGAGCCATGTTCTTGGCGTGGGCAACGATGATGATCTCGTCCCCTTCCTTCAGCTCGTTGACACGGACATAGGTAGTGCCGGTGACGGGAACGGAGGGATCGGCCATGCCGCAACCGGTGCAAACACCGTTTTCGTAGGTGTGGTCGCCGGTAGCCATAATGGGCTCGCCCTTGGTAACACCGCACAGGGTGCAGGTGTAGGTCGTTTCGCCGGGCTCGGTGCAGGTGGGCTCGCTGGTAACAACACCCTCATCCCACTGGTGCTCACAGGGAGTCCCGCCCTGTGCGGGGAGCTTGTAGAACTGGAAGATGTAGGCGGAACCGCCGCTACCTAAGCCGTAGGTGGTGAAGCCGCTGTAGTGCTCCAGGTACTGGTTCTTGTTGCCGTTGTAGGTAGCACCTTCGTTGTGGACGTAGTAGCCGCCCTCGGTAGCTTCGAAGGTCCAGTTGCTGCAATCGTTGGCAGTAACGGCCATGCTCAGACCATTACCGGTAGCACCGGAGGTCATATATTTACCCTCGGCATCCAGGAAGGATACGGAGCCGTCCTCGTTCTTAACGATAGTGAAAATGTTGGCTGCTGTATTGGTGCCGGCCTGCTTTGTGCCGGTGCTGTTCTGACCGGTGCTCACATCCTCGCTGGGAGCCAGCTTGCCACCGGCTGCAACATTGCTGACCAGGGTGTTGCCTGCGGGGAAGTAGATGAGAACTTCGTCGCCCTCTTCCAGAGTGGTGGGATCTACGTAATCGCCGATAAATTCGCCCTCGGCCTCACCAAGAACGATCTCAGCATTGTAAACGATCTCCCAATTGGAGGGAGCAGGGGAAACGCCGCCCTTGGACGCAGTCTCAGCTGCAAGGAATTCTGCAATCAGATCCTGTACAAAGCCGCCACCCATATCATCGGTCTGGGACCAAATGGTATCCTCGGTGGTGTAGGAAGCGAAGGGACCGCTGGCATTGCCCAAATGATAGTTGTTCACTGCCAGAATGTAGATCTTCTCGTCTACGACCTCGTCACCGTTGGCGAACTTCAGGTCGATGATGCGATCATATTCCTCGCGGGACATATCATACTTAAAGTCAACGCCGTAGAAAATGGGATTGGTGAAGTCATCACCCTTGGTGCCGAATACGGCGGTGCCGGAGGCGGTATTTACGGACAGGTGGGTAGCTGCGTTAAATTCCAGGATTTCGCGAATCTCTGCACCGCTGACAGGAAGAAGGTACAGGGAGTTATCGTACTTATACATACGATAGATGTCCTTCATGGACAGATCACCGGCGGAAACATTATAGTTGCCGTTGATGACTACGGAGGTGGAGGACAGGTCTACAGTCAGATGATCCAGACCGGTAGCCGCGAAGAGCTCTGCAACCTCAGTTTCCGTATCATACTTCTCTGCCAGGTGGATGGAGCCCTGTGCCATCTGAGCACGACCGATCAGGTCCATGGTATCAGACTGCTCCAGGTAGAACTTCTTGGTGTAGTTCCAGTCGCCGATGGCAGTGCCGCAAGTAGCGTTAACATAGTCGCTGGCAGCCTCGGCGTAAGGTGCAATCAGTTCCTTCAGACCTGCATCTGCTGCATAGTTGGACAGCTTGTCGTTCTTGCTGCTGACCAGGCTGATGGTGCCGTCGGCTGCAATGGAGAATACAGAGGTGGTCAGGCTGTTGCCACCACCGTTCACAACGAGAACATCCTCGCCGTTTGCATTCTTGTAGGTGTTGTTGGAATAGCCCTCGGAATGATCATGGCCTGCAATGACCATGTCGATGCCGGTGGTGCCTGCGATCATGGAGTAGACCTGGTTCTCGGTGTTAACACCGTAGACCAGCTCGTTATCGGCATAAGCGGTGGTGCCGCCCAGACCGGAGTGGAATGCCACGATAAGGAAATCATGCTCCACGTACTCTTCTATGTACTTCAGGTACTTCTCAGCTTCCCAACGGATGGACAGATCGGGATTGTCCGGATGGGAGAAGCGCATACCGGGATAGTTGTCGGGAACGTCCCAACGGGTGCAATCGGGAGTGACGAAGCAAAGAATGACGACCCTTACATCGTTGCCGTTGGAATCCTTCAGATACTTGATTATGTAGGGAGACATAACATTTTCGCCGGCAGCGTGTACACCGTCGGTGCCGTCATAGTACAGGTTTGCACAGACGGTGGGCACACCCTTCAGACCATCGCCACTGTGGGACGCATAGTCATAGGTGGCTGCCATGGTGTCCCATGCGTAGTTGAACTCATGATTGCCCATGTTGGCAAGATCATAGCCAATATACCGCATGGAGAGTGCCATGGGGTTGGGGTCGGTGGTGGCACCCTGGGTGAACTGAGAGATCTGGTAGGTAGATACGGGGGTACCCTGATAGGTATCGCCGTTGTCCACCAGGATCACATTCCTGCCATAGCTTTCCCGGGCTTTGGCAACAGCCGTAGCCACGTTGAGCATGGAGTTGTTCATCGCGGTGTCATTCAGGATGTTGGTGTCCCAACATCTGCCGTGCATGTCTGTAGTAGACAGAACGACAAACTGTGCCTCCTCTGCTGCGAATACAGACAGGGGAGCGAGGGTGAGGAGCATTGCCAGTACGCACAGCAAGGCAATGCTTCTCTTGAACAGGTGTTTCATAAGTGGTTCCTCCTTTGAAAAATATTTGGAATACCTGCTCCTATATTTTACACTGTTTGGTCTTCTTTTTCAAGTAATTCCACGTTGGAAAAAGAAAATTGTGCAAAACGCTAAAAACAAATCTTTTTCCACCCTTATCTACAAGAAAAAACAAGAATGATTGTCAAAACTAACAAAATAAAACTGACGGAAAATTTTATGGACCAAATGGGTATTTTTGTGATATAATGAACAGGTACGATTTAAAAGGGAGGAACTCTAATATGACTACAGAACAACTGACTGCCTTGCTTCATGCAGACCCCGTTGCGGTCCTGGAACGAGACAGGAGCTTATATTTTGACCAGATCAAGAAGGCGGCGGATGTGATCGCAGCCAATGCAGATACCCGTCCCGTGGTCCTCCTGGCAGGCCCCTCCGGCTCCGGCAAGACAACCACGGCTCTGCTGATCGAGAGGGAGCTGGAACGGAGAGGCTTGGGCACCCATACCCTCCAGATGGATCACTATTTTTCTCCCTTGACCCCTGAGGAGCTGGAGCTGCTGAAGGAGAATAAGCTGGACCTGGAAAAGCCCACCCGTGTGGATATTCCCTTTTTCCGGGAGCAACTGGGACAGATCCTGCGGGGGGAGCCTGTAGATCTGCCTCGGTACGATTTTAAGACCAGCAAGCGAGTTTTCGAGGGGCATACCCTACAGCGCAAGCCCGGTGAGATCGTCATTATGGAGGGGATCCATGCCCTGAATCCGGAGGTCAGCGGCTATACGGACCGGACCACCCGTGTTTACGTCAGTGTCCGTACCCGTGTGACGACCCACGACGGGGAGACCCTGCATCCCTCCAAGATCCGCCTTGCAAGACGGATCCTCCGTGACCAAACCGGCAGAGGCCGCAGCATCCACGATACCGTAGGCATGAAGGCCAAGGTGGACGCAGGGGAGACCAAGTACATTATGCCCTACAAGCCCAATGCACATATTGATATCGACACCTTCTATTCCTCTGAGCTGGGGATCTACCGCCCCTATCTCCTGGAGGAGCTTAAGACTGTCCTGGATACCTATCCCGAATTGAGGGATCTTGTCCATACTATGGAGGAGCTGCCTGACATTTCCTCCGAGCTTGTCCCCACAGACTCCCTACTCCGAGAATTTATCGGCGGCAGCGAGTTGGCCTACTGATATCCGGAAAAATATGAAAGAACCTCTTGACAGCGTAACAATGTTATGCTATACTCTGAGCATAACATTGTTACGCAAAGGAGGCACTTATGGAACAGACATTAATTTCCAAGAAGGAGCTGCTTCAGAAGTACGGGATCTCCTACGGTGCCCTATATCGTTGGAAGCGTAAGGGCTTGATCCCGGAGGAGTGGTTCATTAAGAAGTCCGCTGTTACGGGACAGGAGACCTTCTTCCCGGAGGGGCTGATCTGTCAGCGGATCGAGCTGATCCTGGATCAGAGGGATGATCTGAGCCTGGACGATTTGGCCAAACAGCTTCTTGAGGAGACTCCACAGCAGATCCTGGTCCTTAAGACCGTGTTCGGTGAGAGGAGCTTCCTCTTGGAGGAGATCCGGGAGATGTATTTTGTGAACGGCAAGGATGAGCAGAGAGACATTCTGCAGGCTTTCCTGGAGCTCTGCTCTCAGGATCATGTGTAGAGGAATGGAGGTACGAATATGAACGTGAATATTTCCGGTTGCGGACAGGTTTCTCCCGGTGAATACGAGAATGTCAGCATCAGCGGCAGCGGCAAGCTTGTGGGCCTGGTCCGTTGTACCGGCTTTTCTTCCTCCGGGGTTTCCAAAGGGGGAGAGCTGGATTGTAAGGGTGCGGTTAAGAGCTCCGGCAGCAGTAGCTTTTCCGGCACTGTTCGGGGCGGCAGCATGACCGTATCCGGTGCCTTTGAGCTGGGAGGAGACCTGGTCATTGGTGAGGAGCTCAGGTGTTCCGGCTCCCTGGAATGCGGCGGCAGTATCCGTTGCGGTACCCTCAAGGTATCCGGGAGTGCTGAGGCAGACGGGGGCGTTGAGGCAGAATCAGTTACTGTGTCCGGTGTTCTGGATTGCGAGGGACTGCTCAATGCAGAATCCATTTTGATTACCGGCGCTGGTATGAAGCTGGGCAGCATTGGCGGCAGTACCGTTACCATCCGTCGGGGCAAGGCAGCAAGCAAGCTGTCTAAGATCCCTCTTCTGTCTGCCCTGTTCAAGACGGTCAGCGGTCCCGTAGAGGTTCCCGGGGGCATCGAGGGAGATACCCTGGTGCTGGAGAACGTCAAGACACCTACCGTGTCCGGCAGAGTGGTTACCATCGAGGCAGATTGCGACATTGATCTGGTCCAATACAGCCACGAACTCACCGTCTCCCCCAAGGCCCGAGTGGGCCGTACCGAACAGGTTTGATCCCCTGCGATTTCATGATCGGTGGCTTGATTTGCATATACGGAACAACAGCGGATGGCTTCCTTGGAGGCCATCCGCTGTGTCTATCAGTGAATACCGCTGTAGCAGGTGTAAAAAAATTATTGACAAACAATAATTTATGTGCTATAGTAAAGATACGATTATTGCGAAACGATAATTTTGGAGGAGAAAAATATGAATGTGAAAATAAAACCCGCGGTTAAGATCATTGCTTCCGTACTTTTAGGAATGGTCCTTGGCTGGTTCTCCTATGAGAGGGGGGCGGCTTTCTTGTGCAAGCCCTTTGGTGCTTTGGGAGAGCTGCTTCGCAGCTTGTCCTTAGGAAGCGGCGGGGGGAATGTTGCGGCCTGGTGTATTACGTTGGTGCTCTCAGCTCTGCCACTCTCGGTGCTCTTAAAAAGGGGGAAGCGTTTCAAGAAGAAGGATTATCTGCTCTTGCTTTGTAGTGGGGAGATCTTTGCCATGGTCTATTTCCTGGTGAATCCCACCCGGATCTCATCACGACTTCTGTGGATGGATAGGAGCAGCCTTGTGAGTATTTGGGCTCTGACTTGTATTGGGGTTCTCGGAGCCACTGCTTTGGCTTGGGTGGTCCTTACCTATCTTGACAGAATGGAAGGGAGGGCCGGCAGGCTTCTTCCCGAATTTCTGATCCTTTGCAGCGTCCTCTTGGCCTTTATGTCAGCCTTTGAGAGCGTTCAGGAATTGGCGGGGGAGCTTGCCGCTACCGATGCAGGGAATACAGAAGAGCAGATCCTTTGGACTACCGGACTTCTGAAGGCTTTGATCCTCTTTATTCGTATCATCCCTACGGTCCTCTCCTGCAGACTTTTGGTTTGGGGGAGCGAGCTTACTGCTACGGTAGAGTCGGATCCCTTTGGAGAAGAGACTCTGTTCCTGGTGGAGAGAGTGGCGGCCCTGTGCAAGAGTTTTGCCAAGGCTGCAGTACTCTGTACCGTAGGTGCCGATCTCCTTCAACTCCTCTTTTTACCTTATATGGCAGATGTTCGGGTCAGATTGGACCTTCCCTTGTTAGCTTTGGCTTTGTGCGGAGGGATGTACCTGCTTTGCGGCTATTTCCGCAGAGCCAAAGAGATTCACGATGATAATGTGACCATTATTTGAGGTGGATCATGGGAATTACAGTCCATCTAACAGAGCTGTTAAAGGCTCGGAATATGACCTCCAAGGAGCTGTGTGCCAAGATTGGGATCACTGAGGCCAACCTTTCCATTCTTCGCTCAGGGAAAGCCAACGGTGTGCGATTCCACACCATCAATCGGATCTGTTACTATTTACAATGTGATGTGGGGGACCTGCTCCACTTCGACGGAAATTTGGAGGATGAAGATGATTAAGAAAGTATTACTGCTTGTTGTTCTATCCGGCATGCTTCTGCTCTCTGCGTGCACCCTCGCCAAGTCGGAGGGATCAGTGCCGGCAGAGATAGAGGATCGTTTTGTAGGGGTATATATTATCAATGATGCTGAAGATGAAAATATCTACGAACTGGAAGGTTGGGTAGAGGATGGAACGGAACAGCATAAAATGGATTCCGTAAAATTAGATCTTCCCCGGCTGATTTACCCGGCTGTATATGTGGAGGAAGAGCATTGTTATCGGTTTCCGGGGCTGGAAGGCTATGCCCTTTTTGCGGCCAAGGTGGGGAATGGCTCGGATGCTTACACTACCACCCAGAGTGACCTGGTGAATGTAAATGTTAAGTTCCATACCCATAATAGGGATATGTCTGTTGTACAGACAGGGGACGAGGACACGGTAATGGACGGGAATGTAACAGATTATGAGCTTGCCGGCACCATCTATGTAGAGGACGTGGATTCTGAGAACACCTATCTGCGTTTTATGAATGTGTTCCAAAAACCTGACGGGACTATATATTTGGATGGTACGGGAGATGCACTTGCCTGTGCAGGGGCCTTTAGTCTTGAAGGAAAAAGTACGAGAACCGTGAACGGCGAGAAGGTTGAGCTAGGCACGACAAAGGTCGCTGTAACCATAGAGGAAGCAAAGGAAGCAGACACCGGCACGTTATATTGGTACGGAGAAAAGGGCGAACTTCTTATGACACAGTCTTTGGACCTGGAATGGGTCGCAGAACTGACGTGGCAGGAGAAAGCTGTATGGGTCATTTATGAGGAAACCTTCGGAGATGAGGTAGTCCATACTCTCTACGAAAAGGGCACAGAGGAAGAACCTACCATGCTTACCGTCATGACCATCAACGAGGATGGTATCGGAGAAGTCAAACCGGTAGAGATCAAGTAAAATTATACCGATAGGTATTTCACAAACCCCAAGGTTTTATTTCACCGCAAAAACCACCCCGTACAGGCTGGCATATGGCCTGTACGGGGTGTCTCCTTGTGAGTTGAGAAGAACTGCAGAGCCGTCGGCTTATCCACAGATATTTCCGCGGCATCGGCTTCGCAGCGTTTTCTTCATGTCTACAGTATACCATAGAGGCCGGCAGAATTTGTGAACAAAGGGTAAAGCTTCTGTATCAAGAATATTTAAGAATATTTATGCATAGGGTATTGACAAAATACGTATATAGATGTATAATCCATGCATAAACACAGGTGCATATGCATATAGTTACATACACCTATGTATTTTGAATACGGAGGATAAGAATATGGAACAGCAAACAGTAAAAAAGGTCGTACTCGCCTACTCCGGCGGACTGGATACCTCCATCATTATTCCTTGGCTTAAGGAGAACTACGGCGATCCCGAGATCATTGCCGTAGTAGGGAACGTGGGACAGGCGGACGAGCTGGAGGGCCTGGAGGAGAAGGCTCTTGCAACCGGTGCCTCCAAGCTGATCGTTGCAGATCTGGTGGATGAAATGGTAGAGGATATTATTCTTCCTGCACTGAAGATGGGGGCACAGTACGAGACCTATCTTCTGGGTACAGCATTTGCTCGTCCGGTCATTGGTAAGAAGCTGGCAGAGATCGCCCTGGCTGAAGGAGCAGACGCTGTTTGCCACGGTGCAACAGGCAAGGGCAATGACCAGGTTCGATTTGAGCTGGCCATCAAGCGGTTCGCCCCCGATATGAAGATCATTGCTCCCTGGAGGGAGTGGAGCATCAAGAGCCGTTCCGAGGAGATCGACTATGCAGAGGCACATAATGTTCCTCTTAAGGTCAGCCGGGAGAACAGCTATTCCAAGGACAAGAACCTGTGGCATCTGAGTCACGAGGGGCTGGACCTGGAGGATCCCTCCAATGAGCCGGACTTAGATGCTCCCGGCTTCCTGGAAATGAGTGTATCTCCCTATCAGGCACCGAACACGCCTACCTACGTAACCGTTGAGTTTGAAGCAGGTGCTCCCGTTGCTGTGAACGGGGAGAAGATGAAGGCCTCCAAGATCATCGAAAAGCTCAACGAGATCGGAGGAGCCAACGGTATCGGTATTATCGACATTGTGGAAAACCGCCTTGTCGGTATGAAGGATCGGGGCATTTATGAGACTCCCGGCGGAACCATCCTCTACTTTGCACACCGGCAGTTGGAAATGCTTACCATTGACAGAGACACCCTCCACGTGAAGCAGAAGCTTGCCATAGATTATGCGGATCTGCTGTATAACGGCAAGTGGTATTCTCCCCTCCAGGAGGCATTGACGGCCTTTGCCAACAAGTCCAATGAATTTGTGACTGGCACCGTTAAGCTCAAGCTCTACAAGGGCAACATCATTCCTGCAGGGACCACTTCTCCTTATTCTCTTTACTCCGAGAAGCTGGTGACCTTCGAGGAGAGTGACTACGACCAGGGACAGGCTACGGGCTTTATCAATCTGTGGGGACTGTCTACCAAGGTCCAGGCTCTGAGGGAACAGGGCAAACTATAATAATATTATGTATATCCCTCCTCGGAGGGAGGAAGGAATACGTTATGGCAAAGCTGTGGGCAGGACGGACAGAAGGGAAAACCGAACAGATCGCAGACGACTTCAATTCATCGATCTCCTTTGACAGTCGGATGTATCGGCAGGATATTCAGGGCTCCATGGCCCATGCAGCTATGCTTGCTGCGAAGAATATTATAACCAAGGAGGACGAGGAACAGCTCTTGCTGGGCCTGGAGACCATTCTTGGGGAGCTTGACAGTGGCGTGCTGCAGATCGATTCCTCCTGTGAGGATATTCATATGTTTGTGGAACAGATCCTTACGGAACGGATCGGTGCAGTAGGGAAGAAGCTCCACACCGCCCGTAGCAGGAACGACCAGGTAGCCCTTGATCTGCGGATGTACCTGCGGGAGCGGATCGACTGTATTTCCGATCTCATCAACTCTCTTGTAGGAGTTCTTGCGGATAAGGCGGAGGAGTATACACGGACCATTATGCCCGGATATACCCATCTCCAACGGGCACAGCCCATCACCTTCGGGCATCATCTCATGGCATATGCTATGATGTTCCTTCGGGATCTGGAACGGCTGGCAGATTGCCGCAGAAGGACCAATCGGTCCCCCATCGGCTGCTGTGCCTTGGCAGGGACGACCTATGATACAGACAGGATCATGGAGGCAGAGCTCCTGGGCTTTGACGGCATTTGTATGAACAGCCTGGACGGTGTGTCCGACCGGGATTTCTGTCTTGAGCTTCTGAGCGCTTTGAGCATCCTTATGATGCATATGTCACGCTTTTCGGAGGAACTGATCCTGTGGTGCAGTTGGGAGTTCCGTTTTGTAGAGCTGTCTGATGCTTATACTACAGGCTCCTCCATTATGCCTCAGAAGAAGAACCCGGATATGGCGGAGCTGATCCGTGGTAAGACAGGCAGAGTATACGGTGATCTTATGGGCCTGCTGACGACCATGAAGGGCCTGCCTCTTGCATATAATAAGGATATGCAGGAGGATAAAGAGGGGATCTTTGATGCCTGCGATACGGTCATAATGTGTACGAAGGTCTTTGTAGGAATGCTGCAGACCCTGAAGGCCTGCCCGGAACGGATGAAACGGGCTGCACAGCAGGGCTATATCAACGCCACGGATCTGGCAGACTACCTGGTTAAGAAGGGGCTTCCTTTCCGCAGTGCCTATAAGATCTCCGGGGAGCTTGTGGCTAAATGCATCAGAGAGAACAAGGTTCTGGAGGAATTGCCTCTGGATGTATATTTGGAGTACAGCAACCTGTTTGAGACAGATCTCTACGTGGCCATTGACCTGCAGAACTGTGTAGAGAAGAGAACCTCCAAGGGAGGCCCCGGAGAGGAGTCCGTCCGAGAGCAAATAGCCTATGCCAGAGAGGCTGTAAAGGCAAAGGGAAAATAAAAACAAAAAAGCTCGAAAAAAATCGAAAAAAGCACTTGACAAAATGGTAATCGTCTGCTATTATATCGGAGCGCTTGAGGCACGGACCTCGAAAGGCAAGAAACTTCAAAAAAACTTCAAAAAAAGTTAAAAAAGTGCTTGACAAAAACGAGATCATGTGATAATATAGCGGAGCTGTTGCAGACGGCCATGAGTCGAGAGCACAGCGGTGTAC
>JAZNYV010000151.1:0-1620 GCA_045594585.1 Faecousia sp.
TACGGGAGATACCTCCCCACGGGTGTAGCGAACGGGATTTCCGCTGACTGCTGTTCCTCTTACGCCGTAGGTATTGCTATAGGTCTGCCCTTCGTAAGCGATTTCCTTTCCGTTTACAGCCGTAAGCATATCATGCCATGCAAAGTTGCCATAGGAGTAAGTTTTCGTCCGGGTGCCGTTTTCGGAAACGGTCAGGATATTACCGGCAGTATCATAGGTATATTCGATAATAATATCGTCACTATCTCCGCTGCCGTTGTAGTAGGTTTCCTTAATGAGCTGGTTATAATCGTCGTATTCGTAACTGACAATAGGACTGAAAGGATAGGTGCTTTGGGCAATTTCCGTAATATTTCCGACACCGTCATAGGTATACTTAGCACCTTCTAAGATTGAACCCTCTTCGTCACCCAATCGGACATTGCGGAATTGGATTTGGTTTGTGGTAATAGGGACGCCTTCAGAATTTACATCTGACCTATAAGCATACCGAGTATTTATGATCGGCGTTCCGTGCTTGTCGGTAGCCTGCACCTGTTTTTCCCGTTTCAGGGCATCGTAGGTAAAGGACAGAATATCCCCGGTTGCCGTAGTCACGGTGGCAAGGGATCCATCCTGAGGCGTTCCTTCCGGTACGGTTTCTCCTTCTTCCGGAGGATCATTGTAGGTGTAGCTCTCGGAATAGGGGGTTGTGCCTACAACCCAATTCTGCTCTGTTAAGCGGCTATGCTCGTCGTACAGCTGCTCAACACTCTGAATCAGGTTTCCGCTTCCGTCATACTCATAGCTGCGGATGGGTCTGCCCAGAGAATCATACTCAAAGGTACAGCTGCCCTTCTCTGTGGTACCATCACCATAGGTGATCTTCGCCAGATTCCCCTCAGCATTGTAGGTGTTGCAGATATATCTACCGCTATTGTACTCTACTCTTATAACTCTGTCAAGAATGTCGTAGGTAAATTCTGCATAATCAGTCCCGGCAGCATCTGCATCTCCGTAGTACTCCTTTTCCAGGTGTCCGTTGTTGGCGGCATACACATATTCCGCTAAGGTAAGGGTACCGGTATAGTTGTCCTTTGCGGAGCCACGGCTTACAGTGATGGCAGTCTTCTGACCCCAGTCATTCTTTTCGTATGTGTATTTCTGCCAACTTTCGGAGGCACCATTTATCGTGCTTTTTCTTTGGGTGGAGGTTAAGCTTCCGTTGGTATAATCGTAGACTAATTGGGTGGCAAAAATCCAGTCGCCATTTGCTTCTTGGCCTAAGATCCCCTGCATTGTTCCGGTCTGTCGGTTATTCCAATCGTCAAATTCGTTTATAACCGTCACGGGCATCCCGTAGTCTCCGGTTTCGTAGTTTCGGTCCGGATAGGTTACTATGCTGAGCACATTGCCTGTATATGCACTGTAGGTATAGGATACCATATTCCCATTGGCATCATAGATGTGTCGAGTGTGGTTCTTGTCCTGAGTGGAAATCGCACTGCTTTCCATACGGAGGGTGTTGGCATCATCGGTCATTACGGAGCCTGTTCCGTTTCCGGCATCATCATAGGTATAGGTTGTGGTAACACCATCTACGGAAGCTGTTTCTACAGCGTGCTTTCCATCGTAATAGGT
>JAZNYV010000152.1:0-6347 GCA_045594585.1 Faecousia sp.
AAGCCTACTGGCATATGTCAAGAAATGGACATATACAAAGGGCAATCTCAAAAGAAAGACTCGCACAGGCAGGATACATGAGCATCCTTGACCGGTACGAGTCCTTGCATTTACGATTGAACCAACCTATACCGAACGGTATGTACGGTGGTGTGGGAGGACGGCTACTCAACTAATGGGTAGCCTCCTACCCGATTCAATGATTCTTTTGCAAAAGCTTTCCTAATTTAACCGAAAAATGCCTTTGCACTGTCGGAGTAGGCGAACAGGGCCTTGCACAGCTCTAACAGCGTACCGGTCTTGTTGTTGCCATAGGTGTCGGGGCTGTACTGCAGAGTACAGGAAAGGGGCGTTTCTCCCTCGTAGACCTGAACAGAGAGAACAGACCGAAGCTCTGCGGCTAAGAGCATGTCCATGGTAAAGGCATAGTAGCCATGCTTTTCGTTGTACAGCTCACCGTTGGTAAGGGTCAAGGTCTTGAGATTGCCCTCAATATCCTCGTAGGTAACTCGGAGGCTGAGATCTCCAATCTCTCCTGCGTATGTTCCTATGGCAAAAACAAACTTCACATTGATCTTGGATGCAAGATCCAGCACCTTACCTACCCATGTAACAGTGGGTGCTTCCAGCTCCGTTCCAATGGCATTGGTGTTGCCGAAGGTAACAGCTTCCAAATCGGTGGAATAGGCTCTTTCTTCCTCTGTCATCTCCCAATCCGCCAAGTTGTCTGTGCGATAACCCTTGAAGGTCTGGGCCTTTGCACCGTAGACCAAGAGATCTGCACAAAGGGTCTTGAGAGAGTCCTTTACCCCATCCTTACGGAGCTGCGCATAGGCATAGCTTGCAATGGAATAGAAGTCCGTATAGGAGGAACAGCTTACCTCCTCCTTGGTCATAAACAGGGTTGCTTCTATATCATCACTCATGTGAACTGCGGTCATGCCCTTCAGGGTGAAGTAATAGTAGCCGTTCTTCTCCACAGCTTCGGTGTTTTCTGTTCTGTAGCCCACGAGGGTATTGCCCTCGTAAACAGGGATCCGCAGCTCCATTTGAAAGCTGTCGTAATTGGCAAGCTGTTCTACAGGAACCATATAATTCATGGAAATATCACTTGCCAAGTTCAAGCTGTGGTAGATGTGGATCTCGCTCCCATCGGGAGTAGCATCCTCCACAGGCGTCTCCACGATGCCGTTCAGGAACACCTCCGCTGCCTCCAAGGTTCTGCCGTCTACGACGAAGGAATAGGGCTCTGCCGTAGTCACTGCGGTTCCTGTACGCTTTGCACTCATTTCGCCAACACTGCTTGTGGTATCCTGAGGCAGATCCGTCCGGGTAGGCTGCTTAGCATAACAGACCTTTAAGTCAGTGATGGACAGGATGTTCTTGGTCTTGTCCGTACCGGTGTAGGCATTGTAGACCACCAAATAGACTGTAGTGGCAGTGGAAAGGGCACTTTCGTCAAGGGGGAAATACTGGGCAGATGCGGAGTTTACATTCCATGAGGTTTTGGCGGCAGTGGTCAAAGCATTACTGTCCACGGCGGTCACAAAGCCCGCAGAAAGAACCGTTCCATCTCCCAAAACTGTCTTGGCACCCACATCAACACTGACGGGATTTTCCGTGGTGTCCTTCTCCAGCTTAAAGGCCACAGCCTGACCGGGAGCAAGGTAGACCTCGTTATTGGGCCCCATGCTCTTATAGTCCGCTGCTGTCACCACCCGATGATCCACTACGACCTCATCCACCTCTATGGTAGGATCGGTATTCTCAGTTTCCTCCGTGGGTTCGGTAGTAATAACATACTTTACAGTACTGTCAACGAAAACCGCACCGGTTCCACCATTCTCAAGGAGTGCTGCATCAAAGTCAGCCAGAGACAGGAGACTGTCTCGGATCTCCTTCACATAAGAATAGGCTTCCCGATCTGCTCGATAGGCATCCTTGGCTGCTTGCTGATTCATTGACAGGCTTGTTCCGCTAACATCAATAGGATCGTAAATGCGGATAGCATCCAAGTAGAAGTCATCCCCACGCACCAAGAAAGGATAAGGACTTTCCACCTTCTTATTAACCCACAGAGTTACCTTATAGTTTCCGTGCGGTAAACCGTTGACACTGACTACAGGAATCTGGTATAGCTCCAATTCACCCTTATTGTTAACGGTCACAGTCTCAGCCACGGTATTGGTTGCCTGATTCACTACCTCTACACGAATGGCTCCTTGATCCTTTCCTGTGCGGCTGATAATATCGAAGCCGGTGCCGGTAAAGGAGAAGCTTGCCTCTGTGTACTTGGTAGGATTATCAGCAATCTTTACGCCTTTTCCCTCTACGAACAAACTCTCTCCGTCAGAGAGCAAGGTATCGTTGGTGTAGGCTCCGTCATAGCCATAGACCGGATCAGCTCCAACTGTACCATCTCCCACATAGATTTTGTCGATCTCCAGCGTACCACCTTGGATGTCATAGAACTGTAATTCCATTTTTGTGATGGTGGTACATTTCATAATATCTCCACTTAGGGGGAGAAGGATCGTCTGGAAATTATTTGTATCTCCGAAAGGTTTGCTGCTGCTACGGGTGATTGTACTTGTTCCCAAGTAACCGGTCAAACGAGCCTCCACACGGGGATTTGCGCCTGCCGTACAGCCGTTGAGTCGGAAGCGAACCTGTAGTGCATCCGTGTTATAGGGGTGGTATCTAAGAGTTGCCGCTGTCAGTGTAGGACCGTTGGGTTCTTTGATAGAAAGAATCCCTTTTGTGGTGTCGATTTCAACAGAGGAGCCATTTGTGAGAGTCCATGTACTTGCTGTAGCATCATAATTTTTCTCAGTAATGGTATTGGTGCTTACAGAAGCGTGGGTGTCATTTAGAGCGTAGTCACTATTTGTCACAAAGCGACCGGACCTACTGTTATCAAAGTCGAAGTACAGGGACTTGCTTGCCGGATTGGAAGCAACTGTAGGATCGAAGGCATGCGTTGCATTGCAATAGATCCCCGGCCCACAATAGACGTAGTCAATAGTAATTGTAGCTCCTTGGGTTCCGGCTACTACAAATAGCATTTGCGTAATATTATTATCAGTGGTAAGGCCGGACTGGTTTGGCAGTTTGACCGTAGCGGTGATATATTTTCCATTCACTTGACTTGGCGTAAAATCATAGCGAGAACTACTGATATTGTTGCCACCATCTATTTTGTATTGCAAGTAAAAATAGGGTTTTGTAAAATTTGAATCTATAGTGGCATTTTGTATCTTTACCCGCATTTGCATGTACATGTTATCCCTGTACGGGAGCATAGTATCCGTCGCTCCTATATATAGGGAGTGGTAGTAGGATTCCGTTTCATTCGCTTCGGTCATTGTATCTTTCAGCACAACGGTGCCACCGGATCCTGCTGTTTTTGAATAACAAGCAGATCTGTAACTCCAATGATCAAAAACATCATAGTTTTTGTTGTTATATGTGTTGCTTAGGTTTCTGGTTTGTTCAGCGGCAGTATTGGTAAAATCTGCAAAGAAATAACTATCTCTATAGAGAAGGGCGGCATCACCTATATAAATATAGTCAATATAGAATTTTCCGCCTTGGGTCTTATAGAAGCAAGGTCGAATATTGTAGATCTGAACGCCTTCATCCAAACCTAAAGAAACTTGGAGTTCTATCCATGTATTATCCTGATAGGTAAATGTTTTTTTAGGTGCGTAAGAAACATCGCTGAGATTATATGATCCGCCCTTCACTCTGTATTCCAATCGTATTCCCGAGCCGGAATAACTGGTTGCATCTTTTATTTTAAAACGAATTCTAAAGACATCGGCTCCCGTCGTAGTATATCTTAGAGGCGTTGCAGTATTGGATTCCCCAGGCTGAACAAAATTATAATTTTCGGACGAGCTGCCGTCTTTAAAATAAAGGTAACCGACGGTGTTGTCGGTATTGATAGTTACTCCGCCAGTGCCGTTAGTTCCGGTAGAAGCAGAGTCAGAGTACCAATAGGATGTAGAGCTATAGTCTAATTTTCCGTAGACTGTCTTATTATAATATGACTTGGTTGTCCAGGAATCAAATCCAAAGTACATATAAGTACTATCGGCCGTAACAGTGTTTTTGGGAACCATTATGCCTGTGGTATCACCCAAATAGACATAGTCTACAATCATCTTTGCAGAAGAATCCGTATAGGGTACGCCGGAAATATTAAAACGGAATAAGTTGATTGCACTGGCAGTAGTATAATCAGTTGAATTCATGGGGATTGTGATTGTGACATACTCCCCGTTATCTAATTGTTCTTTTGGGATACTTGCTGTAAGCTTTTTGGTGCCGTCCACATCAGTACCGTCTGAATTTCTTATAAAGTACAGTGTCAGAGTTGGATTTGTAGACGGTTCACAGTTTTCCATACGAAAACGCACCTGGAAATAATCATTGACGGTAGGGCGTAAAGACAGGGGCGTGGTTCCATAGCCACCGCCATCGGTGGTAGTTTGGAGATAGTGGTAATTATTACCGGAAGTAAGAGCGAGAGTTAATGTTCCCGGAGCATTCTCAACACTGTCAGTTCCATTTCCTTTCCAAAAATTTACTTTATCAAAGTTACGGCCACCGTATACAGGATCGTTAGTGTAGCGGTAAAGCGTCGTACCGGGGCTCGTAAAGTCTGCAAAGAAAGCACCGCCGGGGATCTGTTTGCGGTCAATAATCATCGAGGAAACAAGGTCAGCGCTATCATAGGTTTGGCTATCGTTGGCAGAGCCTCCCTCTAACTCGGTGCCCCAAGCATTAGCATTCTCCGGGCCGTTAGTAGTGTCATAGGTATCCAGCCCAGAGCCTACCAGCTCTTCTGCCTCATAATACATCATACTTGCAGGAATGATCTGGATCTCCACCTTGATATAGGCATGACTACTACTTGTAAGTGCGTAAACGGCATAGAAGTAGTCTACATCGGACAGGATCCCATCGGGAGTGTAGGAGACGGTATCAGCGTCCTCCCATGTTGCGGTACCGTAAGTTGTATCCAAATCCTTTCCCGTACCGTTGCAGATCATAGAGGGCGCAACAGAAAGCAATTCCCCGGAGGAGCCACTATCCACGAAGCCTGCAAGGGCACCTACTGAGCCCTTCCTATTCACATGGATCCCGGCCTTTACCTCAGGCAAAGAGATCTCCACCGTCTTGCCGTAGTCGATGACTGCCTGCACCACATCTGCGGTAGGGTTTCCGTCATAGGTAGATGCCTCTGCGGCAAATGCGCTTTGAGGCAGCAAGCCAATGAGGATTACAAGGGTCAAAAGAAAGGCTGCAAATCGTTGTACCAATTTCATAAGAATACCTCACTTTCCTTCCTGCTTAGGGCAGGAGCAAGATCCGGATCTTTTCCAAAGGGCAAAAAGATCCACCTATACAGTTTATATTATATTCCTTGCATGTAAAAAGTCAATGCTGAAAGGACCTGAATTTCTGAAAAAAGAGATATTTGTAAAAATATTCACCGTATTTATAAATAAAGATCCAGCAAGAAGGCAGTTCCTTCTTGTTGGATCCTTAATTTGAAAAAATTGTATATTTCCCTCATTGGGTATATTCCGGTTCTCACAGAGCTTTCAATCTATCCTTCAGCTCCGGGAAGCCTCCGTGGGGGAATCGGTTTATATCGGTATTGTACTTATTGATCAAGCAGTCTGTCAGGAGGAACACCTCCATCCCCAGTTCTTGGGCGATCATGTCCTCGCCTACATCGTTTCCAACCATGAGACATTCCTCCGGCTGCAAACCGGCCTTTTTCAGAATATATCTGTAGTAATCCAAATTGGGCTTGCAGAATCGGGAATTCTCATAGGTGGTGTAAAGCTCGAAATCCGTAGTTTCCATTCCTGCCCAACGGATCCTGCTCTCTGTGGCGATTGCAGGGAAAATGGGATTGGTAGCCAGAATGATCCGCAAGCCTTTTTCCTGCAGGAGACTGATAACCTCTTTTGCTTCCTTGCGGAAGCCGCAGATCTGCCGAACCTGCTGAAAATCCTCCCGGTAAAATGCCGCAAAGGTGGGTTCATCCTCTCGCGCCTTTTCCCCGAAACGGCTGCAAAAGTCCTGCCAGAAGGCTTCCTCGTTGCTTCGGCTGCCATCATTGGCGATCATAGCCTTTGTGCCGGACCAAATGCCCTCTACCGGCTTTTGGAGGTCATAGCCCAAGGGCGCCAGCTTTTTGGCAAGGAGGCGGAAGTAGGCACCTACAAATTGATCCTGATCCATAGGAAGGAGGGTTCCGTCAAGGTCAAACAGAACGGTTGTGATCTTTCCCATAACACAGACGGTTCTCTGTGTTATGAGAAGAAGTT
>JAZNYV010000153.1:0-4309 GCA_045594585.1 Faecousia sp.
CCAAATTTCGATTTATGGAGCTGTTCGATTCCCGTACCATGCAACATATCATCGTACAAGGCTGCTTGCCCTACGGGATAGTGCGTGATTTGGTGGTTTATGCTTTTTCAAACAGCTCCGTACATTGGAATTTGACTTGCATGGTATGGAAAAAGCCCGGTTGCGGTGGGGGAAATTCCACTGCAACCGGGCTTGACTTTTATTCTGCAACGAAGGGCTTGATTACGGTAAGGTGCCGCTGACAGTAGGGGAGCACCTTAGTCAGGATCGAGGCATAGTCATTCTCGTTTGCGTCCAGCTTGACAACTACGCCCTTTAGCTTCTTTTTGTTCCTGTTCTTTTCCGGGCAGGAGATCTCTTGGGAGAAATAGAGGGTGTATAGCTTCCCTCCCCCTTGGGTCCTCCCTTCGTAGGAGAGGCCGTAGTCCTTTATCTCGGACCAGGCGATCTCCCTCCTGCGTAAGCCGTCGGCATAAAAGACCCCTCGGTGATTCAGCTCCACGCGGGATACCAGGCTCTTTACTGTAACGAAGAAGATGACACCCACCAGGATAAGAAGCCAAATACTCAGACAAATGATCCCTGCATAGTCATTCTTATCCCGGGGAGGGAACATATCAATAAGATCCGGCAGTATCTTCCAGAGCAAGAACGCCAGGAAGGGAAGCAAGATGAGCCCTTTGCCGGTATCTGCCTTTATGCATAATCCGCCATCGGTCTCCGTAATCTTTAACCCACCCATAGACCTGTCTCCCTTCATATATTCCTCATATTTAGAATATACCATATCCCCCGATTCTTGTCAATCCCCGCAGGAGCAAAGTCCCGATTTATTCTATTCTGCCGCTCATAAACCGCCGAGAAAAACAGTGTTATCGGATCACCAAACCGGATTCGTCGGCGGTGACCGTAAGGGTGGTATTGGGAGCCAGGTCTCCGCGGAGGATCCGTTTGGCGATGAGGGTCTCTACGGTGTGCCGGAGGAAGCGGCGGAGGGGACGGGCACCGTAAAGGGGATCGTAGGCGGTGTCGATGGCATAGGCCTTGGCCTCCTTGGTCAGGACGCAGGCAAGCTGCTTCTGACGGAGCCGCTTATTGAGGGCGGCGATCTGGATATCCATGATCCCCTCCATATTCTCCTTGGTCAGGGGCTTGTAGTAGACGATCTCATCTAAGCGGTTGAGAAATTCCGGGCGGAAGCTCCGTTTCAGCAGAGGCTCCACCTTCTCCGTCTCACCGCTGAGGAAGTACTCGGAGCCTAAATTGCTGGTCAGGATCAGAATGGTATTCTTAAAGTCTACGGTCCGACCCTGGGAGTCTGTGATCCTGCCGTCATCCAGGACCTGGAGGAGGATGTTGAACACGTCGGGATGTGCCTTCTCCACCTCGTCGAAGAGGACCACGCTGTAGGGACGGCGGCGGACCGCCTCTGTGAGCTGGCCTCCCTCGTCATAGCCTACATATCCGGGAGGCGCACCGATGAGACGGGAGACGGAGAACTTCTCCATATACTCGGACATATCCATGCGGATCAGATTCCTCTCGTCATCGAAGAGGGCCTCTGCCAGGGCCTTTGCCAGCTCCGTCTTGCCTACCCCCGTAGGTCCCAGGAACAGGAATGAGCCTAAGGGGCGGTTGGGATCCTGGATCCCTGCACGGGATCGCTGGATGGCCTCTGTTACGGCAGTGACCGCCTCCTCCTGTCCCACCACCCGTTTGTGGAGGATCTCATCTAAACGGAGGAGCTTCTCCCGCTCCCCCTCCACCAGCTTGGCAACGGGGATCCCGGTCCAACGCTCCACGATCTTGGCGATCTCCTCAGAGGTGACCTTGTCACGGAGGAGGCTCTCCTCCCGATGATCCTGGGCACGCTCCTCCTCGTGAGCCAGCTGTCTCTTGGCCTCCGGCAGCTCCCCGTACTTGAGACGGGCGGCAGTCTCCAGGTCGTATTCCTGCTCTGCCTTCTCGATCTCTCTGCCTAACTGCTCGATACGCTCGCGGAGCTGTCGGACCTTGGTAATGGTGTTCTTCTCGTTCTCCCAACGGGTCTTCATGGCATTGAAGGCATCCTTCTGCTCTGCCAGCTCCCGTCGCAGCTCTGCCAGACGGCCCCGGGACAGGTCGTCTGTTTCGTTCTTTAGGGAGGCCTCCTCGATCTCCATCTGGATGATCCGTCTGCGGATCACGTCCAGCTCCGTAGGCATGGAGTCCATCTCCGTGCGGATCATGGCGCAGGCCTCGTCAATGAGGTCAATGGCCTTGTCCGGGAGGAAGCGGTCTGTAATATATCTGTCCGACAGGGTCACGGCAGTAACAATGGCCTGGTCCGTGATCTTGACCCCGTGGAAGACCTCGTACCGTTCATCTAAGCCGCGGAGGATGGCAATGGTGTCCTCTACCGTAGGCTCCGCAACTAAGACGGTCTGGAACCGACGCTCCAGGGCAGGGTCCTTCTCGATATACTTCCGATACTCGTCTAAGGTGGTGGCACCGATGCAGTGGAGCTCTCCTCTTGCCAGCATGGGCTTCAGGAGGTTGCCTGCGTCCATACTGCCCTCGGACTTGCCTGCCCCAACAATGGTGTGGAGCTCGTCAATGAACAGGATCACACGGCCCTCGGAGGCCTTGACCTCACCCAGGACCGCCTTCAACCGCTCCTCGAACTCTCCGCGGTACTTGGCACCGGCGATGAGGGCGCCCATGTCCAGGGAGAACACGGACTTGTCCAGCAGATTCTTAGGCACATCTCCGCGGACGATCCGCTGTGCCAGCCCCTCTGCAATGGCGGTCTTGCCTACACCGGGCTCACCGATGAGGCAGGGGTTGTTCTTGGTCTTCCGTGACAGGATGCGGATCACGTTGCGGATCTCCTCGTCCCGTCCGATAATGGGGTCCATTTCCTTCTCTCTTGCCCGTTTGACCAGGTCCACGCCGTATTTCTCCAATGCCTCATAGGTGTCCTCCGGGTTATCGGTGGTGACACGGGCGGAGCCGCGGATCTCCTGCAGGGCACGGAGGACAGCCTCCTTGGTGATGCAATAGTCTGTGAACAGGGGCAGGACCGTCTGATCCGCTGTGTCCAGCATGGCAAGGAACAGATGCTCCACGGAGACGAAGTCGTCCTTCATCTGCTTGGCCTGCTCCTCTGCCTGTGCCAGGAGGCTGTCCATGCCACGGGAAATATAGAACTTGTCTGCCTCCCGTCCGCCCCCGGTGACTACAGGGAGCTTCCTGACTCCTGCGGTGGCGGCGGCCTCGAAGCTCTCTACCGTAAGCCCCATCTTTTTCAGAAGCTGGGGGATCAAGCCCCTCTCCTGCTGCAGCAGACTCAGCAGCAGATGGACCTGCTCCATGGTCTGATGCTGATAAGCCGTGGTCAGTGTCTTGGCCTCCTGTATGGCCTCCAGAGATTTCTGCGTATACTTATTCTGATTCATGGGAACTCCTTTCCGATCATCAAGATCGTTTTAGCACTCTCATCAACAGAGTGCTAATCTTTTTTCTTCATCATACCACGATTTTTCCCAATGTCAAGAATAAAAATGAAAACAATTTGTAAATAGACAAAATTATGCAAAGTAGGCCTTGGCGGTGTCGGAGTAGGCGAAGAGGGCCTTGCACAGGGTCAGGAGCTGGCCTGTCTTGCCGTTGCCGTAGGTGTCGGGGCTGTAGCGGAGGGTCTGAGACAGACGGGTGTCTCCTGCGTAGACGGCAGCCTCTGTGACAGAGCGTAGCTCGGCGGCAAGGAGGCCGTCGAAGGTGAAGGCGTAGCCGTTCATGGCGGCGTTATAGAGGACGGGGTCTGTGAGGACCGCCTCTGCAGTCTGACCTGCGTGGTTTACATAACGTACTTTCAGTGTCAAGTCCCCAATGGCTCCGCTATAGGTGCCGGGGTTAAAGACATACTTGACACAGACCTTGGAATCTAAGTCTAAGACCTTGCCCAGCCAGGTGGCGGTGGGGTTGTCCAGGTCGTCCAGGACTTGGTTATTGTTGCCGAAGGTCACGGCCTCTGCATCACTGAGGTAGGCTCTGTGAGTCTCGGTCATGGAAGCATCTGCCAAGGCGTCTGTGCGGTAGTCCTTAAAGAGCTGTGCCTCCTTGCCGTAACGGAGGAGGTCTGCACACAGGGCCTTGAGGCTATCCGTAGCAGTGTCCTTGTTAAGCTGGGCGTAGGCGTACTGTGCAATGCTGTAGGTATCTACCGTGGACAGGTAGGGCTGACCCTCCTTCTCCATATGGAGCTGTGCGGTGATCACATCCCCCATCTGCACGGCGGTAACGCCCGTAAGGGTGTAGTAATAGAAGC
>JAZNYV010000154.1:0-4280 GCA_045594585.1 Faecousia sp.
TCTACTTTTCATTGAAAAATAGTATTACTATTCGGACAACAGGCTATGGGGGTCGGGTGGGGGAAAGGGAACTTTGGAGCGTGATTTTGCTGCAAATCACAGAGAAATCACATGAAAAAGAGGATTTAAAAATTATTTTGCAGTTTTGCCAAAGGTCCCTTGACAAATTATCGAACATATGGTAGAATATAAAAGCAAGAGAATGCTGCAGGAAACCCTGCAGCATAAATTCTACCCTGTGGAGTGATTATCGGTCATAATGTAAACCGGCCAGGGCGGCAAGGGAGGGTCCTTCCCCTGTCCCCGGCGGTTACGCAAGAGAAAAGGAGGACGACTATGGAACACAGAATTGAAGAGCTGAAATTTCTGAACCAAGAAAAGTATCACGAAAAGTGGAAGGAGCGAAAGTCTCAGAAACGGAACTACTGCCCCCTGCCTTTTGAGTTCTACGATCAGGTCCGGCTCCTTACGGATGCCCAGGTGGGACGGCTGATCATGGGGATCATGGAGTACACGGTCATCGGGGAGGTCCCTGCATTAGAGGGCAGTGAGGAGCTGATGTTCTATGCCATGAAGCACAGCCTGGACAATTTCAAGGAATATTACGAGCTCCAGGCAGAGAAACGCTCCCAGAAGGCAAAGAAGGCCTCCGACGCCGCCAAGGCCAAACGGCAGGCCCGTGCAGCCGTCCTTGAAGATATCTTGAGATCTCAATCGGAGTCTTCCGATATCCATAATACTAATACTAAATCTAATACTAAATCTAAAACTAAAACTAATTCTATTTCTGCTTCTCTCTCTCCCTCCTCTCCCGAGGACGGAGACGGCGGCTCCCACAGGGAGCCGGAGAGAGACACGCAGAAAGAGTATGATGCAGAAGCTAAGGCAGAGCCTCGGCCCCACAGGGAACAGACCCACGGGGAAGCCTGCCTTGCAGAAGAAGATCCGGAAGTACGGACCTACGGGGAGACGGAGAGAGAGAAAGAAGAGTATGATCTTGAAGAAAGGGTAAGCTCCGAGACCGCAAGCTCCGAGGAGGATGGGGTCACCAGAGCTGTCCGTGTTGTGGAGGACTGTTGCGGAAGGCCTGTATGTGGGTCCCAGCGGAAGGAGATCGCCGGCTTTGTTACTGCTCTGGGAGAGGACAGGATCACCCGTGCGGCAGAGCTTGCCGCCCAATACGGCAGCAGGAACTGGGCCTATATGAAGACCATTCTCCATAACTGGCAGCAAAACGGCATCCGTGAGCCCGCACCGTCCGGGGGCTATTGGAACCGTAACGGGTGGGGCTACAGCTCCGGAGGCTGGAATAACCGAAATATGTATTGCCAACACGGCACAACCAAATTATCCCCCCTGGACCGCGAGGCGATCGAATCAGCACTGGAAGAAGAATAAATTCCAAATCGCTCAACAGAGCGATAAACCGGAATTTTCTCTCTTATTGGTTGGGGGCGGTATTGACGGGAGGAATTTATCATGGTAAACTGGTAATATATGCAACAAGGAGGATGCTAAGATGAAAAAAGGATCCCGTTTTCTCGCAGGGTGTATGTTGTTCCTGTTCCTGCTGACCCTGATTCCCACAGTGGCTGTGGGGGCGGCGGAGGCTGTCTGTGAGGCTCCCCAAGGGAAGGGCATTACGGTCATGAGCTTCAATGTCCTCAATAATAACAGCAAAGACAGCAACGGCAATTTCCTGTACGACCCTCCCGCTACCCGTGAGGATGCCATTGCCGCCATGATCAAGGCCTACAAGCCGGATATCATCGGCTTCCAGGAGGCAGGCACCGGGGGAGACAGCGGCAAGCTGGACTGGTGCTCCGCTCTGAACACAGACCTAAAGAGCATCTACGCCTACAACAGTCTGAAGGACTCTGCAGGCCTGGCTCTGGACGTCTACCGAGGGCTGATCATTTTCTACAACAAGAGCCGCTTCACCTTAGTCAGCAGCGGCGGGCAGGGCTACAGCGACCCTGCCAACAGCAAGCGTGCCTTCCAGTGGGTCAAGCTGAAGGATAAGAACAACAATACAGAGTTCTACGTCTTTAACACCCACTGGCAGTATGACGGCAACCAGACCCTGGCACAGAACCAGGCCACCCGTGTGACCCAGCAGGCAGAGCTGGCGAAGAAGATCAATTCCCTTGCCAAGGATCACCACTTCTTCGTAACAGGGGACTTTAACAGCTCCTATGTCCAGAAGTCCGGATCCAAGTGTGATGCCGTTGCCTTCAACACCTTTATGAAGAACGCCAACTACAAGGACGGCCTGGTGGAGGCTCCCGAGAAGTACTCGGTCCATGCAGACGGCACACGGACTGCCCTGCAAACCTCCGATTCCTCCCTCCAAACCTCCCTGGATCATGTGGTCTACCACGGCACCTTCTACACTCCCCTAAAGATGGAGAAGATCCTCTGCCGTACCTATAGCCCCAAGCTCTCGGACCACGATGGGGTCCTGGTCCACTTCCGCTACAATATGCCCTCCCTCACGGCCTCTGCCTCTGAGGGGACCTTGGATGCCTACTATTCCAACGGGGCCTATTACATCGACAATCTGGAGCGGCGGATCACGGATCTCCCCCTTACACTTAAGCTTTCGGGAGGCACCATCTACACGGATTCTGCCTGTACCGCAAGTGCAGGAACGGCCCTGACCATGAAGAGCGGCAACGCCCAGACCTACCGCCCCAACAATATCCTCTATCTCAAGTGGGGCGGCATGGTTCAGACCCTCCACCTGCGGTCCTGTAATATCAACACCTATGCCAACGCCGTCTTTGTGGACAAGTCCATGACGGATAAGGCACCCGGCTCCACCACCCTGTACTGCGACAAGTGGTACGGCCGTTTAGTCACCGTAGGGGTCAACGGCTTTGCCACCATACAGGAGGCCATTCACGCCGCAGGGGACGGCTTCGATGTGCTGGTAGCTCCCGGTACCTATGCCGAGGATCTGACCATTACAGGCAAGAGCCTAAAGCTCTATGGGCAGAACCGCACCAATCTCAAGGCCCTGGTCATTAAGGACGGCAAGCTGGAGGTCAACACCTCCGGCAGGACCTACGAGACCTATCTCACCGGCAGTATTACCTACAATGTAGGGTCTCAGCAGGCAAGCAGCCTTATGGTCAACGGCTTCCATTTCACAGGCCGCACCTCGACGGCACAGATCTACCTCATCGGAGGAGATGCAGGCAAGACCCTGGATCTGCGGATCTCCAACAACCTCTTTAACTGCTACACAGACGGAGCCCCCAATAACGGCAGTGTGGTCCACGGTATTTCCGCCGTGCAGAAAACAGGCAGTATCGAGGATAATTACTTCCACCTGACCAAGATCCCCACCTATACCGACAGCTCCGGTAATACGGTGAACTACACCAACCGAGGTATCACCCTGCGGAATCTGAAGGACATTACCATCAGTGCCAACTATTTTGACGGCTACACAGGAAGTAAGATGCGGCCCTTCTGGCTGTCCTCCGAGGTCTCCTCCGGCTCCACCACTCCCGGCTACGGCAACGTAGCTATGATCGGGAACCGTTTCGAGAACTCCTATCCCGGTGCTCTGAATATTAACAATATCCGTGGCAATACCACCGCCAAGATCCTCATTGCAGGCAACAGCTACGGCGGGGAGAAGATGAACATCAGCTTCAGCGATACCGCCAATCAGACCTCTCAGAATCTGCCTACAGACAAGTCCAGGATCACCTTTAACGTTCAGACCAATGATTACCCCAATCTGAGCATCACCCCTGCCAGCCCCGGGGTCACAGCCAAGAAGTTTACCTACTACGTTACCTTCCGCAGTGCAGACGGGATGTACATCTACGGCAATTCCGCAGTCAGCGGCACCACCGCCGCCTATCAGGGCGTGACCCCCACTAAGGCCCCAACCGCCTCTAACCACTACAGCTTTGCAGGCTGGGTCACGGAGAAGAACGGCACCACATCCGCCAACCTAAGCAGTATCAAGGCCAATACCAATGTCTACGCCTCCTTTACCGCAACGGCCCACACTGTTGCAACACGGGGACAGCAGACTCCCACCTGTACCGCAGGCGGTGCTACAGGGGAGACCTATTGCACAGTATGCGATCACGTCATTACCCCCAATGCCGCGATTCCTGCCACAGGCCACAGCTACACCTACGAGCCCCTGGATGCCGCCGCCCATACCGTAGGCTGTGCCAAGTGCGACTACACCGCAACAGAGCCCCACAGCTACACAGAGGGCACCTGTGTCTGCGGCGAGGCAGAGAGCAAGGAGC